>DATJCV010000260.1:0-7536 GCA_035497775.1 Burkholderiaceae bacterium
GGTGGCGACGCAGCGTTTCGATGATTCGTCGATACCCGCGGTCGGTAATGGGGTCGCCTCGATAATTGATGAAGACATACGGATGTTTCTTTGCTCCGAAGAACAGCCTTCTGCTCGCTATCCAGTCATAGAGTACGTCCCGCAGCCAAGGAGCGAGCTGTAGGAGCCTGCCATTGGTCTTGGTTTCTGGCCGCACACGCCGCTTATCGTCGGGGTCATCGTGCCGACGATGAATCATTAACGCGGCGGGATTCTGACTGAAGTCGATATCACGGACTTTCAGTCCCAAGACCTCTCCCGGTCTGGGACCCAATTCCAATGCCAGTAACAGCATCGCGTAATTGCGCAGCTGGACTTTGGCCCCAAAGGGATTTCCAATTGCCCCAGGCTTGATGCATGCGCGGAAGAGGTCACGTTGCGCAGGCGTAAAGCCTAGACGTTCGCCTGGTATATTGGAGTGATGATTGTTTGACGACGGGGAGGATAGTTTCGCCCGTTTTATGAATCGATGGAGGGCGTTATTTGCATTCTCGCGCCGCCTGACAGCGGTAATGCGCCGAATTATTCCTTCAGAAAACCATCGCACGTAGTCGATACAGGTTGCATAGCGTGTTGCAGCGTAGGAGGGCGTCACTACGCCTTGGTCGTCGTCCCTCTGCCTGCAGCGCTCGGAAAGAGCCGCAAGTTCGTCTATGTCAAGAAACTGCCTCGTCGCCGCACGTTCGGTCAACTCGATGTGACGCGTCTCGAAAAACTGCAGGCCGAGACTGAGTGCCCCTAGCTTTTGCCGGATGGTATTGGCCTTTTTCCCACTCGGTCTACACCGGACCAGGATGTAACGCAGGGCCAATGGCACGGGGAGGCCCAAGCGATGGCCCATGACGAGAAGGGGTAGACCCTCACCCGAAGGCAGCTTTGCTTCCCTGATGGCAAATTTGCTCATGCCGTCCTCATGATTGTGCACCTGGAAAGTGTACTCACGAGGCGAAAAAATGCCCGGCTATCTGCACATTGCTTAATCTATGTCATTGATTTTAAAGCATATTTTGCTAAACTAATCAACAGCAGCGCTGTTCATGCCCCATGGCATCGCACAAAAAGCCGGCGCCGTGCAGGTTCCAGGAAGCAATATTGGTCTCGACATGAACGGTTGGTCGGCAAGCCCACCAGCCGATGCGCTATTTGCTTGTCGTCAAAGCCACTTCAAAAACACAAACATCTTGAGGAAGCGGGCTCCGCTTCGCTGCGCCCGCTATGCGGTTCTTTACCCAGCTAGCGGAGTCAGTTGATAGGGAATGGCGTCACTGCCAGGCAAATGAGGAACAAGACCAGAACATTACAAAGTCGTTGCGGTTCCGGTGCGGCAGCTTCAGGCCAAAAGAAAAAAACCGGAAACATCTGGGTAACCTATTGATTAGGCAGACACTTCCGGTTTTAGCTTACAAATGAGTGAATGGTTCCGGTTAAAACGGAATATCGTCATCCATATCGGAAAAATTCGGCGCCGGCTTGGAAGCCTGGCTCTGGCGCGGCGCACTGGCGGCCGGAGCGCTTTGGCGCGCGGGTGTCGTACTGTAGCCGTCGTCGGACGGCACACCCATGCCTTGGCGGCTGCCCAGCATTTGCATGGTGTCGGCGCGGATTTCGGTGGCGTAGCGCTCGATGCCGTCCTTGTCGGTGTACTTGCGCGTGCGCAGGCTGCCTTCGATATAGACTTGCGAACCCTTTTTCAGGTATTGCGCCATGATCTCAGCGAGCTTGCCAAAGGCGCTGATCCGATGCCATTCGGTCTGCTCCTTCTTTTCGCCGGTGGATTTGTCTTTCCAGCTGTCGGTGGTGGCGACCGCGATGTTGGTGATGGCGTCGCCGCTGGGCATGTAGCGGGTTTCCGGGTCGCGCCCGAGGTTGCCGACGATGATGACTTTATTGACCGAAGCCATGGTTTTCTCCTGTTAAATTACGGCGGCCGGCTGGCTGCGGCGCGGCAGATTTTTCATGTTAGCGGCGATTATAAGCCACAGCAAACAGGCGACGATGCCGAGCGTGAAGACCGATGACGCCCCGACATGCTGCTGCAGCCAGCCACCCAGCGCGCCGCCGAGGAACAGGCCGAGCGACTGCAAGGTGTTGTAGATGCCGAGCGCCGTGCCCTTGGCGGCCGGCGGTGCGATGCGCGACACCAGCGACGGCTGGCTGGCTTCGAGGATGTTGAACGCCAGGAAAAACGCCAGCAAGAGCACCACCAGCCACCACCAGTCGCCGGGATGGGCGAGGAAGCGGCTGAAACCGATCTGCGCCAACAGCAGCAAGGCGATCGCGCCGATAAAAACCTGTTTCATATAGCCATGCCGCTCGCTGGCGAACAGCGGCGGCAGCATCAGCAAGAACGAGCCGACCATCACCGGCAGATAGACTTTCCAGTGCTCGGCCAGCGGCAGGCCGAGCGCCTGCACCAGCGCCGCCGGCACCACCACGAACATCGACATCTGGATCATGTGCAGCGCGAACACGCCGAAATTCAGGCGCATCAATTCGCGGTCGCGCAGCACGGTGCGCAACGAGATCGGCGGCGCAGCGGCGGTCGCCGCGGCCGGCGCCGGAGCGGCCGGCACCACGTACAGCACCACCAGGATCGCCAGCAGCGCCAGGATGCCGGTCAGCGCGAAAATCCCGCCCATGCCGATCACCTGGTACAACAGCGGCGCGGCCACCAGCGACAGCGCGAAGGTGACGCCGATCGAGCCGCCCACCATCGCCATCGCCTTGGTGCGGTGCTGCTCGCGGGTGGAGTCGGCGATCATCGCCGTCACCGCCGCCGAAATCGCGCCGGCGCCCTGCACCGCGCGGCCGACCACGACCCACAGCAGGCTGTCGGCCGCCGCCGCGATGAACGAGCCGAGCGCGAACAGGATCAGGCCGATGACGATGACGCGCTTGCGGCCGTATTTATCGGAGGCGATGCCGAACGGAAGCTGGCCGAACGCCTGGGTCAGGCCGTAAATCCCCATCGCCAGTCCGATCATGGTGGCGCTGCCGCCGCCCGCCATGGTTTTAGCGTGTACCGCAAATACCGGCAGGATCAGGAACAGGCCCAGCATGCGCAGGGCAAAGATCGATGCCAATGAAGCACTGGCGCGAACTTCGGTACGCGTCATCGCCTCGCCGGTGGCAGCCGGGAGTCCTGCAGAAAGAGTAGTCATGGGGGTAAAGCGCTGATTACGACAGACTTCGAAAGTCGTTATAGTAGCAGGTTGGCCCGTTTTTCCTGGCTTGCCAAATAGCAAGGATTCGGTATCTCGAGGGCCGTAAACCACGCAGAAAGCAGCTGATGAAAGAAAGTCGGGAAGAAATCCGCATCCGCGGCGCACGCACGCATAACCTCAAGAACATCAACCTGGATTTGCCGCGCAATCAACTGATCGTTATCACCGGCCTGTCCGGTTCCGGCAAATCGTCGCTGGCATTCGATACCCTGTATGCCGAAGGACAGCGGCGCTACGTCGAATCGCTGTCGGCCTATGCGCGCCAATTTTTGCAATTGATGGAAAAGCCGGATGTCGATCTGATCGAAGGCCTGTCGCCGGCGATCTCGATCGAACAGAAAGCCACCTCGCACAATCCGCGCTCGACGGTCGGCACCGTCACCGAAATCCACGATTACCTGCGCCTCTTGTACGCGCGGGTCGGCACGCCCTACTGCCCCGACCATCCGGAAAATCCGCTGGCCGCGCAATCGGTATCACAGATGGTGGACGCGGTGCTGGCGATGCCGGAAGACACCAAGCTGATGATCCTGGCGCCGGTGGTGGCCAATCGCAAGGGCGAGCATGTCGACCTGTTCGAGCAGATGCAGGCGCAGGGTTTCGTCCGCTTCCGGGTGCAGAGCGGCACCGCCCGGGCGCGCATTGTCGAAGCCGACGATCTGCCGAAACTGAAAAAAACCGAGAAGCATACGATCGACGTCGTCATCGACCGCGTCAAGGTCAGGCCGGACATCAAGCAGCGCCTGGCGGAGAGCTTCGAGACCGCGCTGCGGCTGGCCGAAGGGCGCGCGGTCGCGATGGAAATGGACAGCGGCATCGAGCATCTGTTTTCCAACAAGTTCGCCTGCCCGACCTGCGGCTACGCGCTGCATGAGTTGGAGCCACGGCTGTTTTCGTTCAACAACCCGATGGGCGCCTGCCCCGAATGCGACGGCCTCGGCCATATCGAATTCTTCGATCCGAAGCGCATCGTCGCCTTCCCCAACCTGTCGCTGGCATCCGGCGCGGTCAAGGGCTGGGATCGGCGCAACCAATTCTATTTCCAGATGCTGTCGAATCTGGCTGCGTTCTACGAATTCGACATCGACACGCCGTTCGAGCAATTGCCGGAAGAGGCGCAGCAGGTGATCCTGTTCGGCTCCGGCCGCAAGGCGATCCCGTTCACCTACATCAACGAACGCGGCCGCGCGGTGGTACGCGAACATACGTTTGAAGGCGTGGTCACCAACCTGCAGCGGCGCTACCGCGAAACCGATTCGATGGCGGTCAAGGAAGAGCTGGCGAAATTCATCAACAAGAAGGAATGCCCGTCCTGCCACGGCCACCGGCTGCGCATCGAAGCGCGCTTCGTCAAGGTCGGCAGCGGCGCGCAGGAGCGGGCGATTTATGAAGTGGCGGCGACGCCGCTGCGCGACACGCTGGCCTTTTTCGAACGCCTGCAACTGGCCGGCGCCAAGCGCGAAATCGCCGACCGCATCATCAAGGAAATCGTCGCCCGCCTGAAATTCCTCAACAACGTCGGTCTTGACTACTTGTCGCTGGATCGCAGTGCCGACACCTTGTCCGGCGGCGAGGCGCAACGCATCCGTCTCGCATCGCAGATCGGCTCCGGCCTGACCGGCGTCATGTATGTGCTGGACGAACCCTCGATCGGCCTGCACCAGCGCGACAATGATCGCCTGATCGCCACCCTGAAGCACTTGCGCGACATCGGCAACAGCGTGCTGGTGGTCGAACATGACGAAGACGCGATCCGTAGCGCCGACTACGTGGTCGACATGGGCGTCGGCGCCGGCGTGCACGGCGGCGAAGTGATCGCGCAAGGCAGCCTGAAGGAAATCCTGCGCAGCAAGGAATCGCTGACCGCGCAATACCTGAACGGCACACGCAAGATTGCATTGCCGAAAAAGCGCACCGCACCCGACCCGGACCGTCAATTCGTCATCGAAGGGGCGTCCGGCAACAACCTGAAGGGCGTCACGCTGGAGCTGCCAATCGGCCTCTTGACCTGCGTCACCGGCGTCTCCGGCTCGGGCAAATCGACGCTGGTCAACGACACGCTGTATCTGGCGGCAGCCCGTCACTTGTACGGCTCCAACGCCGAGCCGGCGGCGCACGAGACGATCAGCGGCTTCGAGCATTTTGACAAGGTGATCGCGGTCGACCAGGCGCCGATCGGGCGCACGCCGCGCTCCAATCCGGCCACCTACACCGGCGTGTTCACGCCGATCCGGGATCTGTTCGCCACGGTGCCGGTGGCGAAAGAACGCGGCTATTCGGCCGGCCGCTTCTCGTTCAACGTCAAGGGTGGGCGCTGCGAAGCCTGCCAGGGCGACGGCGTCTTGAAGGTCGAGATGCATTTCCTGCCCGACGTCTACGTGCCGTGCGACGTCTGCCATGGCAAGCGCTACAACCGCGAAACGCTGGAAGTTCAGTACAAGGGCAAGAACATCACTGAAGTGCTGGCGATGACGGTGGAAGAGGCGGCGGAATTCTTCCAGCCGGTACCGGTGATCGCGCGCAAGCTGCAGACGCTCTTGGACGTCGGCCTCGGCTACATCCGCCTCGGGCAAAGCGCGACCACGCTCTCGGGCGGCGAGGCGCAGCGGGTCAAGCTATCACTGGAGTTGTCCAAGCGCGATACCGGGCGCACGCTGTACATCCTGGACGAGCCGACCACCGGCCTGCATTTCCACGACATCGCGCTGCTGCTGAAAGTGATCCACCGCCTGCGCGACCAAGGCAACACGGTGGTGATCATCGAGCACAACCTGGACGTGATCAAGACCGCCGACTGGGTGATCGATCTCGGCCCGGAAGGCGGCGCCGGCGGCGGCCAGATCATCGCGGCCGGCACGCCAGAACAGGTAACCAAAACGCCCGCCAGCTTCACCGGAAAATATCTGGCGCCGCTGTTAAAGGGTAAGTAGCCAGGCGAAAACCGTGGGTATGCGGCATAAACCGCCATTTTTATGGCGTGGACCACGCTCTACATATGGAGTATATGAGAGCGCCGAGCGCGCAAGGCGCTGCGGCGGCGAACATGCGCTCATCCGCGGCGTTCGGCAGATGGTCGAAATTCTCGCCGCCATGCATCAAGGAATCAGCGCAGGCCTAACCATAAGCCGGCCGGCACGAAGGCCAGAGCCGCAAGATTGCCCAGCAATACGATTGAGGCCACCTTGTCCGGCTCCTGCTGGTATTGCTCCGCAATCATGAAACAGAAGACCGCCGGCGGCAGCGAAGCGAATAGAAACATCTGCGCGCGCTGCTCCGCCGCCAACGGCAGGATCGGATCCAGAGCCAGCGCCACCGCCAGCCCGGTCAGCGGGCAAGCCAGCGCCCCGACCAGCCCGATATGCCAGCTCTTGAAGCTGACATCCAGCATGCGCACGCCCAGCGCAAACAGCATGATCGGGATGCAAGCCTCGCCCAGCATTTTCAGCGCGACAAAGAGCGGCTCCGGCACGCCGATGCGGAAAATCGCGAACAGCATGCCGGCCAGCATCGCCAGCATCATCGGACTCGCCAAAAAGCGCAACACCGAACCGCCCGTCGGGGCACGCCCGCTTTCGATCAACTTGATGCCAACCGTGAAATACACGAGATTGGCCGCCAGGAAAAGAGCGACCGCCGGCGGCAAGCCGCCGGCGCCGAACGCCAGCACGGCCAGCGGCAAGCCCATGTTGCCGCAATTGTTGTACATCATCGGCGGCACGAAGCTGCGAATGTCGTAGCCGAAAAAGCGGGCGACCGGCCACGCCAGCAAGCCCGAGCCGAGGCAAATCAGCACGCCGGCCAGCATCAGCATGCCGTTTTGCGCCAAATCGAACTCCTTGCCAGCCAGCGCAGTGAAAACCAGCAATGGGCACAAGATATCCATGCTGACCCGATTCACCGCGGTCATGTCCGAACGGACAGCGCTGCCGCGCAGTCGCGCGTACGCAAAGCCGAGGGCGATGATGACAAATACCGGCAAGATGATGCCGAGAATCCGCTGAAACACATCCATTTGGGATCTTTGAGAAAAAAAGCGAAAAGCTCGGCGGCAGCCCGCAAGGGCGTCGAATACCAGCATTCATCCAATGCATCGCGATTTGGTCGGCGGCTCGGCGTACCGCGCCGGACTGGAAGCGCAAAGCAAAAAACCCCTGATTTGAGGTCAGGGGTTTTTTGGGGATAAGAGCCTGACGATGACCTACTTTCGCACTGGTTGCAGCACTATCATCGGCGCGAAGTCGTTTCACGGTCCTGTTCGGGATGGGAAGGGGTG
>DATJCV010000261.1:0-11079 GCA_035497775.1 Burkholderiaceae bacterium
GTCCTTGAACTTGCCGCCTTCATAGTGCGCGCGAAGGATATTACGGCCGATGCGGCCATAGCCGTTGATTGCTACACGAATAGTCATGGAAAACTCCTGAAAGTAAGCAAACGAATAACCAATAAACTGACGCCGGATTAAACCAACACCGATTTCACCGCGGCGACCACGCGCTCGACGGTGAAGCCGAAATGCTTGAACAAGGCGCCGGCCGGAGCCGATTCGCCGAAGGTATCGATGCCGACCACCGCGCCTTCCAAGCCGACGTATTTGTGCCAGTAGTCAGTGACGCCGGCTTCCACCGCGACCCGCGGCAGGCCACTGGTCAGCACGCTGGCCTTGTAGGCGGCATTCTGGCGGTCGTAGACGTCGGTCGACGGCATCGACACCACGCGCACCGCGATGCCTTCGGCCGCCAGCTGCTCGGCCGCCTTGACCGCCAGCTCGACTTCGGAGCCGGTGGCAATCAGGATCGCGCGCGCATCGGCGGCATCCTTCAGCACATAACCGCCGCGGTGGATATGGGTGATCTGCTCTTCGCTGCGCTCCTGGTATTGCAGGTTCTGGCGTGAAAAAATCAAGGTCGACGGACCATGGCGGCGCGTCACCGCATGCGACCAGGCCACCGCCGATTCCACCGTGTCGCACGGGCGCCAGTTGTCCAGGTTGGGGATCAGGCGCAGGCTGGAGACGTGCTCGATCGACTGGTGGGTTGGGCCGTCTTCGCCGAGGCCGATCGAGTCGTGGGTAAACACGAAGATCGAGCGGAGCTTCATCAGCGCCGCCATGCGGATCGCGTTGCGGCTGTAGTCCGAGAACGTCAGGAAGGTGGCGCCGAAGGGGATGTAGCCGCCATGCAGCGCGATGCCGTTCATGATCGCGCTCATGCCGAATTCGCGCACGCCGTAATTGATGTGGTTGCCGGCCTGGTCGGGGCGCACCGCGACGCATTCCTTCCAGTTGGTCAGGTTGGAGCCGGTCAGGTCGGCCGAGCCGCCGAGGAATTCCGGCAGCACCGGCGCCAGCGCCTGGATCGCGTTCTGGCTGGCCTTGCGGGTGGCGATGGTTTCCTTTTTCTCGACGCAGGACGCGATATAGGCCGTCACCGTTTCATTGAAATTGGCCGGCAGCTCGCCCTTCATGCGGCGCAGCAATTCGGCCGCCTGTTGCGGGTACTGCGTGCGATAGGCGTCGAACGTGGTGTTCCACTCGCCTTCCAGCGCGGCGCCGGCAGCCTTGGCGTCCCACGCCTGATAGACGTCGGCCGGAATCTCGAACGGTTTATGCGGCCAGCCGATGGTGGTGCGGACCGCGGCGATTTCCTGGTCGCCGAGCGCGGCGCCATGCACCTTGTCGGTGCCGGCGAGGTTCGGCGAACCCTGACCGATCACGCTCTTGCAGCAGATCAGGGTCGGCTTGTAGGACAGCTTGGCTTGCGCGATCGCGGCATCGACCGCATTGACGTCGTGGCCGTCGACCGTGCTGACGTTCCAGCCATAGGCTTCGAAACGCTTGGGCGTATCGTCGCGGAACCAGCCGTCGACCTTGCCGTCGATCGAGATGCCGTTGTCGTCGTACAGCACGATCAGTTTCGACAGGCGCAAGGTGCCGGCGAACGAGCAGGCCTCATGCGAAATGCCTTCCATCAGGCAGCCGTCGCCGACGAATACGTAGGTGTGGTGGTCGACCACCTTGCAATCGGGCCGGTTGAATTCGGCCGCCAGCAGCTTCTCCGCCAGCGCCATGCCGACCGCGTTGGTCAGGCCCTGGCCGAGCGGACCGGTGGTGGTTTCGATGCCCGGCGTGACATCGACTTCCGGATGGCCCGGCGTCTTCGAATGCAACTGGCGGAAATTCTTGATTTCCTCCATCGGCAGGTCGTAGCCTGACAAATGCAGCAAGGCATAGTGCAGCATCGAGCCGTGGCCGTTGGACACCACGAAACGGTCGCGATTGGCCCAGCGCGGATTGGCCGGATTGTGGCGATAGTGCCGCGCCCACAAGGCGACTGCGATTTCCGCCATCCCCATCGGCATGCCGGGGTGCCCGGAATTTGCCTTTTGTACTGCATCCATCGCCAATGCACGAATTGCGTTGGCCATCTTGGTGGTGGGGAGCGAAGAAGTCATGTTGTTCAGGTCAAGAGCGGCTCATTCCGGGCCGTTGAAATGGAGGAAGCGAAGTCAGATATTTTACCAGAGTGAAGCTGCCGGACTTAAAATTGGCGCCCCGAGATCATGGAGCACTGCCGTGTTCACTTGCCGCCTGCCCGTATCCCCGCCACCTGCTCGGAGTCTGAATCCACTTTCGCTCCGAACCCTGCCCAAGCCCTTATTCGCCCGTCGCGGTCACGCGCTATCCCGCTGACGGAACCGAGATGCCGCGCTTTTATTGTCCGCAAGCGCTCGCGATCGGCACCTGCATCACGCTGCCCGAGCACATCGCCCACCATCTGCGGGTGCTGCGCACCGCGCCCGGCACCTGCATTACGCTATTCAACGGCGACGGCGGCGAATATGCTGCCGTGCTCAACGTGCTCGAGAAAAAGCGCGCCGATGCCGAAATCAAGACATTTTCGCCGCGCGAGGCAGAGTTGCCCTACGCGCTGAAGCTGGCACAAGCGCTGCCGGAAGCATCGAAGATGGACTGGATCATCGAAAAAGCGGTGGAACTGGGGGCGGCGGCAGTCCAGCCGCTGGCGGCGCAACGCTGCGTGGTCCGACTGTCAGCCGAGCGTGCCGCCAAAAAAATGGAACACTGGCACGCCATCATCGCCGCCGCCGCCGAGCAAAGCGGGCGTAACCGGCTGGCGCAACTGGCCGACCCGATCGGCTTCAACGACTGGGTTGCGCAGCGCGACCTGCACTTGCGCGTCTTGCTGACACCTCGCGCCGAACACTCGTTGTCGGCATGGGCACGCCACCATCCACCGCAGTCGCTGACACTCGCTATCGGCCCCGAGGGTGGCTTCACCGAACTCGAGGAAGAGACTGCCCAGCAGCAAGGAGTACTGATGCTGTCAATCGGCGCACGGGTGTTGCGCACGGAAACCGCAGGACTGGCTGCCATGGCCGCCTTGAATGGCATTTGGGCGGAAATGTAAAACCGCACGCTGCTTGGCTGCGGGCCGCCCGGAAATGGTCGCGGCAGTCGGATTTGTGCATATACTCCATCGTATGCATATCACTTTCCGGCTTCCAATGGCTATCCATGCAACATACTCCCATATCGCCACATTAACGAAGATGAACAAACCGTGAGGATGACGATTCTCGCAATAGCTGTCGCATTGCTTTAGCCATCATGTGCGCGAACCGCAATTTGATCGGGATCAAACGTTGAGCGCATTGGTCAGCATGAACCCCCTGGCGCTCCTAGGCTAAATCGATTAGCCAAACCGGGAAATCATCATGGGCCTTTTCGACAGTGCGCTTGGGATGCTGGGCGGTGCGCAACAAGCAGATGATCCCAAGGCAAAATTGCTCCAGGCGGCGGCCGCACTGCTGTCGAACAACAGCCAGGTGGGCGGCCTGCCCGGCTTGCTGGACAGATTCCAGCAAGCTGGGCTCGGCAACGTGGTCGGTTCCTGGATTGCTACCGGACAGAACCAGCCGATCTCGCCCGAGCAGGTGCAGCAAGTGTTGGGCGACGACCAGCTAGAGCAAGTCTCGCAACAGACCGGGGTGCCGCCAGAGCAGGCGGCCAGCCATTTGAGCGAGCTGCTGCCTAGCCTGATCGATAAATTAACGCCGAACGGGGAAGTTCCGCAAGGCGGCCTGGGCCAGGTAGGCGCGCTGCTAGGACAGCTCTTGGGCCGGCACTAGCGTCTTGCCCCATTGTTGCGGAACGGCGAATTCCGCGACAATGGAGGCCATGCAATGGCTCCGTCAATTATTCCGCCGCGATAAACCGCAGATTCCCGCTCCGCTGTGGCAGGCAGGTGTCGCGCGTCTGCCATTTTTGCAGCGCTTGGCGCCGCTCGAGCTGGAGCGCCTCAAGCAATTGTCCGAAACCCTGCTGGCCAAAACGACCTTCACCGGCGCCGGCGGACTCGACCTCACCGACGAAATCGCCGTATCGATCGCCGCCCAGGCCAGCCTGCCGGTGCTCAACCTGACGCTGGATCTGTACCGCGACATGGCCGGCGTGATCGTCTACCCCGCCGCCTTCATCGTGCCGCAGGCTGAGATGGACGAAGCCGGCGTGCTGCACGAATGGCACGAACCGGTTTCCGGCGAAGCGCTGGATGCCGGCGGCGCGGTGGTGCTGTCCTGGGAAGACGTGGAACAGGCCGACTGGTCAATGGAAGTTCCCGGCTACAACGTCGTGATTCACGAATTCGCCCACAAGATCGACATGGCCGACGGTGTCGCCAACGGCTGTCCGCCGTTCCTGCCGGCCTACCACGGCGGGATTGCCATTTCGGCATGGCAGCACACCTTCAGCGCCGCCTATGAAGACTTCACGCGGCGCGTCGATCAGTTGGAGCGCTGCCTGCCGGACAATTTTGACGAGGACGATCCGGCCCATGCCGCGCACTATGAGCGCTGCTGCGCCGGCTTGCCGCTCGATCCCTATGCCGCCAGCCACCCGGCCGAATTTTTCGCGGTGGCCTCGGAAGCATTCTTCGTCCTGCCGCAGCCGCTGGCTGCCGCCTATCCCGATGTCTATCGCCTGCTGGCAAGGTATTATCGCCAGGAGCCGCTGGCCGGCGGCATACCCGAGCAACGGGAACCTATCCAAAAGCATCTATAATTCAAGGTTTTGCAGCTGTCCCTGCAACAGCTTTTTCAATCGACCTCCCATGAAGGTATTTCGCGGACTTCCCAACGCAGCGTCGCGCGCGCCCTGCGCGCTGACGATCGGCAACTTCGACGGCGTGCATGGCGGCCATCAGGCACTGCTGGCGCGCGTGCGGGCAGCCGCTACCGAAAGAGGCGTCGAAGCGGCGGTGATGACCTTCGAGCCACATCCGCGCGAATTCTTTGCACAGATGGCTGGCGACCCGTCGAAGGCGCCCACCCGCATCGCCAACCTGCGCGACAAATTGCAGTCCTTGTCGAATAACGGCGTCGATCGGACCATCGTCGAGCACTTCAATGCGCGCTTTGCCGCCATGCCGCCACAGCAGTTCATCGAGAACGTGCTGGTCGAGGGGCTGCATGTCAAGTGGCTGATGGTGGGCGAGGATTTTTGTTTTGGCGCGCGCCGCGCCGGCAATGTCGCGACGCTGCTGGCCGCCGCTCCAGAGTACGGTTTCCAGGTTGAAACCCTGCCGGCGATCATGGAGGGCGGCGTCCGCATTTCGTCGTCGGCGGTGCGCGCGGCATTGGCGGCTGGCGACTTTCCACGCGCAGAACGGCTGCTGGGACGTCCTTATGCAATTTCCGGCCATGTGATTCACGGCAAGAAACTTGGCCGATCACTTGGATTTCCTACGTTGAATTTGCTGATCCGACATAAACGGCCCGCGCTCTCCGGCATTTTCGTGGTGCGCGTGCACGGGCTGGGCGGGCCGGATGCCGCACCGCTGGCCGGCGTCGCCAGTCTCGGGCTGCGGCCGACGGTGGACGACAGCGGACGCGTACTGCTCGAAACGCACGTCTTCGACTACCGCGGCGACTGTTACGGCAAGCTGGTACGGATTGAATTCCTGCAGAAATTGCGCGACGAAGAAAAATATGCCGATTTGCCGTCGCTCGCGGCTGCCATCGACAACGACGCAGAGCGGGCTCGCGCCTGGTTCCGACACACAAGCGGCGCCGGCAACGCGCGTGGCGCCACCGACCGAATTTGACGCCCCGACCGCCACCACCAGCCGCAGCGCCGCCCACCGGCATCCGCGCGTCCACCTTTGCCTCACCAAATTCCAGTGAAAAACAACATGTCCGATCACGAATCCAATAAAACCAGCAAACCCGGCAACAAAGCCGGCGCCACACCGAAGGCCACCGGCAAATATCCGGTCAACATGCCGGAAACGCCGTTCCCGATGCGCGGCGACCTCGCCAGGCGCGAACCCCAATGGGTCAGGCAATGGCAGGAAAAAAAGCTCTATCAGCGCATCCGCAAAGCCTCCAAGGGGCGCCCGAAGTTCGTGCTGCATGACGGCCCGCCGTATGCCAACGGCGACATTCATCTCGGCCACGCGGTCAACAAGATCCTGAAGGACATGATCGTCAAGGCGCGCAACATGGCCGGCTTCGACGCGCCCTACGTACCGGGCTGGGATTGCCATGGCATGCCGATCGAGATCCAGATCGAAAAGCAATACGGCAAGGGCTTGCCAACCGCCGAAGTGCTGGCGAAGTCGCGCGCCTACGCCGGCGAACAGATCGAGCGGCAGAAAAAAGACTTCATCCGCTTGGGCGTCCTGGGCGAATGGGACAACTTTTACCTGACCATGGCTTTCGGCAACGAAGCCGATGAAATCCGCGCGCTCGGCACCATCCTGGAAAAGGGCTATGTCTATCGCGGCCTGAAGCCGGTCAACTGGTGCTTCGACTGCGGCTCGGCGCTGGCGGAAGCGGAAGTCGAGTACCAGGATAAACGCGACCCTGCCATCGACGTCGGCTTTGCATTTACCGAGCCGGAAAAAATCGCCCATGCGTTCGGCCTGGCCAAGCTGCCGACCGACAAGGGTTACGCCGTGATCTGGACCACCACACCGTGGACCATCCCCGCCAACCAGGCCCTGAACGTGCATCCGGATCACCGCTACGCGCTGGTGGAAACCGAGCGCAACGGCGAAACCCAACTGCTGCTGCTGGCAGTGGAGCTGGTCGGCGCCTGCCTGCAACGCTACGGCCTGGAAGGCAAGATCATCGCCACCGCCGGTGGCGAAGCCTTGTCGATGTTGCGCTTCAAGCATCCATTTGCCGATATCGATCCAGGTTACAACCGCACCGCGCCGATCTTTGTCGGCGAATATGTCACGCTGGATGCCGGCACCGGCATCGTCCACTCCTCTCCCGCCTATGGCCTGGACGATTTCATCTCGTGCAAGGCGCACGGCATGACCGACGACGAAATCCTGAAGCCGGTGCTGGGCGACGGCACGTACGCGTCGTGGCTGCCGTTCTTCGGCGGCATGACGATTTGGGAAGCATCGAAGCCCATCTGCGCCAAGCTGGAAGAAGTCGGTGCGCTGTTCAAGCTGGTGATGTTCGATCACAGCTACATGCATTGCTGGCGCCATAAGACGCCGATCATCTATCGCGCCACTTCGCAATGGTTTGCCGGCATGGACGTGACGCCGAAAAACGGCGGCCGCAGTCTGCGCGAGACCGCTCTGGAAGCGATTGAACAGACCGCCTTCTTTCCGGCTTGGGGCAAGGCGCGGCTGCACGGCATGATCGCCAACCGCCCGGACTGGACCCTGTCGCGCCAGCGCCAGTGGGGCGTGCCGATGGCGTTCTTCGTGCACAAGGAAAGCGGCGAGCTGCATCCGCGCACCATGGAATTGCTGGAGGAAGTCGCCAAGCGGGTCGAGCAGCACGGCATCGAAGCCTGGCAAACGCTCGATCCCAAGGAGTTGCTCGGCGCCGACGCCGAGATGTACGTGAAGAACAAGGACACGCTGGACGTGTGGTTCGATTCCGGCACCACGCACCAGACCGTGCTGCGCGGTTCGCACGCGGACGAGCTGAAGTTCCCGGCCGACCTCTACCTGGAGGGTTCGGACCAGCACCGCGGCTGGTTCCACTCGTCGCTGCTGACCTCGTCGATGATGAACGGCCGTGCGCCCTACAACGCGCTGCTGACGCACGGCTTCACGGTCGACGGCGAAGGCAAGAAAATGTCGAAGTCGCTCGGCAACACACTCGCGCCGCAAAAAATTTCGGACACGCTGGGCGCCGAAATCCTGCGCCTGTGGGTCGCCTCGACCGATTATTCGGGCGAACTGTCGATCTCCGACGAAATCCTCAAGCGCGTGGTGGAAGCCTATCGCCGCATCCGCAATACCTTGCGCTTCCTGTTGGCCAACACCTCCGATTTCGACCCGCAAACAGACGCGCTGCCGATCACCGAGTTGCTCGAGCTCGATCGCTATGCGATCGCCAGCATGGCAGCGCTGCAGGACGATATCCTGCAGCACTACCAGGTGTATGAGTTCCACCCGGTCATCTCGAAGCTGCAGATGTACTGCTCGGAAGACCTGGGCGGCTTTTACCTCGACATCCTGAAGGATCGCCTGTACACGGCCGGCGCTTCGTCGCCGACGCGGCGTTCGGCGCAGACTGCGCTCTGGCACATCACGCAAGCGCTGCTGCGCGTGATGGCACCGACCCTGTCGTTCACGGCGGAAGAAGCCTGGGCAGCTTTCGCTTCGCCTGCCGAATTTGCCGCCAGCGACGAAACCATTTTCACGCAAACCTATTACGCGCTGCCGGCGGTGGCCGATGCCGCGGCGTTGCGTGGCAAGTTCGCGGCTGTGCGGGAAATCCGCGCTGAAGTCACCAAGCAGCTGGAGGAAGTGCGCGTCGCCGGTGGTATCGGCTCGTCGCTGCAGGCTGAAGTCGAGATCCGTGCCAGCGGCGAGAAATATCAGCTGCTGGCCAGCCTGGGCGACGACCTCAAGTTCGTGCTGATCACCTCAGCCGCCACGCTGACGCCAGTCGCGCAGGCCGAGCAGGAAGCGGTCATCGTCACGCCGTCCACGCACCAGAAGTGCGAGCGCTGCTGGCACTATCGGGCCGACGTCGGCAGCGACGCCGGGCATCCTGGCCTGTGCGGCCGCTGCGTATCGAACCTGTTCGGTACCGGCGAACACCGGCACTTTGCCTGACCAGACGGCGCCCGCGCGGCGCCGTATCGACCAACCCGACACGTGAAACACGACCACATGGCCAGAAAACCCTATTCGAATTCCTCCCGAGCCAGCTTGGCACCATGGCTTGGCATCGCGACGATCGTGATCCTGCTCGACCAGTTGACCAAGATCACCATCACGCGCCTGTTCACCTATGGGGAATCGGCTCCGGTGACCTCGTTTTTCAATCTGGTACTGGTTTATAACAAAGGGGCCGCCTTCAGCTTCCTGGCACAAAGCGCCGGCTGGCAGCGCTATTTTTTCACCGGCATCGGCATCGCCGCGGCCCTCTTCATCATCTACCTGCTGAAAAAAAACGCCGGCCAGCGCCTGTTCTGCAGCGCGCTGGCGCTGATCCTGGGCGGCGCGATCGGCAATGTGATCGACCGCATCGCCTACGGCCACGTGATCGATTTCCTGGATTTCCATGTCGCTGGGTGGCACTGGCCAGCGTTCAACGTCGCCGATAGCGCGATCTGCATCGGCGCCGTCCTGTTCGTGCTGGACGAGCTGCGCCGCGTCAATAAATAGCCGTCCTGTTCCGACTGCTACACTATTGCGACGCCATTTCAGGAATTCCCATGGACCTCGCTGGCAAAAAAATCATACTCGGACTCTCTGGTGGCATCGCCTGCTACAAAGCGGCCGAGTTCACGCGCGCGCTGACCGGCGCCGGCGCCACGGTACAAGTCGTGATGACGCAGGCCGCGACCCATTTCATCACGTCCGTGACGATGCAAGCCTTGTCAGGCCAGCCGGTGTTTGCCGACCAGTGGGATGCGCGCATCGACAACAACATGCCGCACATCGACCTGACGCGCGACGTCGATGCCATCGTGATTGCACCCTGCTCGGCCGATTTCATGGCCAAGCTGGCGCATGGCGCCTGCGACGATCTGCTGTCGACGCTGTGCGTGGCACGGCCAGCGACGCTGCCGCTGCTGGTGGCGCCGGCGATGAACGTCGAAATGTGGCAAAACCCCGCGACCCGGCGCAATGCCGCCACGCTGGCGGCGGACGGCGTCCAACTGCTGGGACCGGACGCCGGCCAGCAAGCCTGCGGCGAAACCGGCATGGGACGGATGCTGGAACCGGAACAATTGCTGGCGGAAGTGATCGCCTCGTTCCAGCCCAAGCTGCTGGCCGGCAAGCGCGTACTGCTGACCGCCGGCCCTACTTTCGAGCCGATCGATCCGGTGCGCGGCATCACCAATCTTTCCTCCGGCAAGATGGGCTATGCGCTGGCGCGCGCCGCGCGCGAAGCCGGCGCCGACGTCACGCTGATCTCCGGCCCGACCGCCTTGCCGGCACCCTATGACGTGCAGCGCCTCAACGTCTGCAGCGCGCAGCAGATGCATGACCTGGTGATGGCGCAGGTGGCGGCGCAGGACGTGTTCATCGCGGTCGCCGCCGTGGCCGATTGGCGCGTGGCCAATGCCAGCGCCCAGAAGCTGAAGAAAAATGCGGACGGCAGCGCGCCCGAGCTGCGCTTCGAGCAAAACCCCGATATCCTGGCGACCGTGGCCGCCCTGCCGAATAAGCCGTACTGCGTCGGCTTTGCCGCCGAATCGGAGAACCTGCTGCAATACGGCGAAGCCAAGCGGGTCAAGAAAGGCATCCCGCTTTTGGTCGGCAATATCGGCCACCAGACCTTCGGCCGCGACGATAACGAATTGATCCTGTTTGATGCGCATGGCCATGCCCAACTGCCGCGTGCCTCGAAACACCACCTGGCGCGACAACTGATCGGCGAAATCGCGCGGCGGCTACCGGCTTGAATCCCGCCAACCTGAATTTGACCGCCGCCGGCCGTTTCCGCCTCTTGCACGCCGGGCGCTTTTCCGGTGCCACCACCCTCTCGCGCCATTCACGACCTTATGAAAACCATTGACATCAAAATTCTCGACGCCCGCATGACAGGCTACCTGCCGGCCTACGCGACGACGGGCAGCGCCGGCCTCGATCTGCGCGCCTGTATCGATGCCCCGCTGCTGCTGCAGCCGGGGGAAACGCAGCTGGTGGCCACCGGCCTGGCGATCCACATCGCCAATCCCGGCTACGCCGCCATGATCCTGCCGCGCAGCGGCCTCGGTCACAAGCACGGCATCGTGCTGGGGAACCTGGTAGGCCTGATCGACTCCGATTACCAGGGCCAGTTGATGGTATCGACCTGGAATCGTGGCCAGACGGCGTTTACGCTGGAACCGATGGAGCGCCTGGCGCAATTGGTCATCGTGCCGATCCTGCAAGTCGGCTTCAACGTGGTA
>DATJCV010000262.1:0-10505 GCA_035497775.1 Burkholderiaceae bacterium
CAAAAAACATTGACTCATAATCCGTTGGTGCCGTGTTCGACTCACGGGGGGCTCACCAATCAAGTCGGGTTAGCGTTTCAATCATTGCCAACCCGTTTTTGTTCCTGGAGTATGTCTCTGTAACAGCCATTTTACGGCCGACATCGGTCGGTGATGGTTGGAGTATGTGGCTAGCAGAACGCCCCGGCGGCATTCACGCGATACGCGTGATCATCCGGCCGGCATATTTGCCGGTTGGCGCCGGCAAGTGCCATTCCCCACACTCAGGCTTCCCCCGCCGGTGAAGCGCGGCCCCTCCCTACTCAATCGAAAGCGCGCACCATGCGGCAATCACGATGAAAACCCCGAAACGACTCCTGCCGCTGGTGGCGGAAGGCTTGATTGACGAAGTCATGCGTCAGTTGATGAGCGGCAAGGAGGCCACGGTCTACGTGGTGCGTTGCGGTGACGACATTCGTTGTGCCAAGGTCTACAAGGAAGCAACCCAGCGCAGCTTTCATCAGGCGGTGGCTTACCAGGAAGGGCGACGGGTAAAAAACAGCCGGCAGGCGCGCGCCATGGAGAAGGGCACGCGCTATGGCCGGAAGATGGCGGAGCAGGTGTGGCAAAACGCCGAGGTGGATGCCTTGTATCGCCTGGCGGCTGCCGGCGTGCGCGTGCCCACGCCTTATCTTTGCTTCGAAGGCGTTCTGCTGATGGAACTGGTTGTCGACGCCAACGGTAACGCGGCGCCGCGCTTGAATGATGTCGACATGAGCCGCGAGCAGGCGCTGGAATACCATGCGGCGTTATTGCACCAGGTGGTGCTGATGCTGGGCGCCGGCATGATCCATGGCGATCTGTCCGAGTACAACATCCTGATTGATGCCTACGGCCCGGTGATCATCGATTTGCCGCAGGCGGTGGATGCCGCCGGCAGCAGCGTGGCGGCGTCGATGCTGGACAGGGACGTCACCAACCTGGCAAATTTCTTTGGCAGCTATGCCCCCGAACTGTTGAGCAGCCAGTATGGCAAGGAAATCTGGAGCTTGTATCAGGCCGGCTTGCTGACACCGGCGACACCGCTCACAGGCCGCGTCGCTGCGCCGGAAAAACCCGCTGACGTGGCGGCCGTGATGCACGAAATCGAATTGGCGCGGCAGGAAGAGCAGGAGCGGCTTCGCCATCGAATGGAAACACAGATCGGATAGTGCCGGCCGCCACCGCATCCGCCGGCACGCTGGCCAACCGATTCGGGCAATCGCAGCGTTGCCCTCGTCCGTCTCGCACGCGCACCACCCGTTGCCGTGCGCAAGCGCTTGAGTGCGACGCCGCATCAGCCTGACAAATCGATTGCGATTGCCTGTTTTCACGGACAGAAACGATCGCTTCTTCCCTTATAATAAATAGAGGGTGTAGGCCGGCCTGCCGCGCACGCAGCCTAGCGGGTGCCAGCATGACCGTCGCACTGGCTTGCGCCCATTCCTGTCGTACCCGATTTTTCTTGCATGCCGCCTGACACGGGCGGTGCGTCCGATTCGCCTTAAGTCCAGACAAAAACTATCAGCTCCATTTTCCCAGCCCTCGTTTTGTCGCTGCGCGTGCGCCGTCATGATCGTACGGACCGGTCCGCAGTTGGCTGCACGCACTTGAGAAAATTATGTCTCTAGCCTGGATAGTCATTCTTCCATTCGTGGGCAGCCTGTGCGCCGCGTTCCTGCCGTCCAATGCGCGCAATGCCGAGGCGTGGCTGGCCGGACTGGTGGCGCTGGCTTGTGTCTTGCTGGCAGGGCAGCATTATCCCGAGGTGGCTGCCGGGACGGTCGTGCGGCAAGTGCTGCCGTGGGCGCCGGCGCTCGGCCTGGAGTTCAACTTGCGCATGGATGGCTACGCCTGGCTGTTTGCCATGCTGATCGCCGTGATGGGCGCGCTGGTGGTGCTGTATGCGCGCTACTACCTGTCGCCGCAGGATCCGGCGCCGCGTTTCTTCTCCTTTTTCCTTGCCTTCATGGGCTCGATGCTGGGCGTCGTCTTGTCCGGCAATCTGATCCAGTTGGTGCTGTTCTGGGAACTGACCAGTCTCAGTTCGTTCATGCTGATTGCCTATTGGCACCACCGGATCGATGCCCGCCGCGGCGCCCGGATGGCATTGACGGTGACGGCGGGTGGCGGCTTGTGTCTGCTGGCCGGGGTGTTGGTCCTGGGGCACATAGTCGGCAGCTATGATCTCGACGCCGTACTGGCGGCCGGCGAGCGGGTGCGCGCGCATGACTGGTATCTGGCCGCGTTGGTCTTGATCGCGCTCGGTGCGCTGACCAAGAGCGCGCAGTTCCCGTTTCAGTTCTGGCTGCCGCATGCGATGGCGGCGCCGACGCCGGTGTCGGCCTATCTGCATTCGGCGACCATGGTCAAGGCCGGCGTCTTTTTGCTGGTGCGCCTGTGGCCGGTATTGGCCGGTACCGAAGCCTGGTTCTGGATCATCGGCGGCGCCGGCGTGTGCTCGCTGGTGCTGGGTGCCTATGCGGCGACTTTTCAGCAGGACATGAAAGGAGTGCTGGCCTATTCCACCATCAGCCACCTCGGACTGATTACCCTGCTGCTCGGCTTGAACAGCGAACTGGCGCTGGTGGCTGCCATCTTCCACATCATGAACCATGCAACCTTCAAGGCATCGCTGTTCATGGCGGCCGGCATCGTCGACCACGAAAGCGGCACGCGCGACCTGACCCGGCTCTCCGGCCTGTATCGGATGATGCCGATTACCGCCACGCTGGCGGTGGTGGCGGCAGCATCGATGGCCGGTGTGCCGTTGCTGAACGGTTTTATTTCCAAGGAAATGTTTTTCGCGGAGACGGTATTCGTCAGCGGCAATGCCGTCATCCGCTACGGCTTGCCGCTGGTGGCGGTGGTATATGGTGTGTTCAGTGTCGCGTATTCGCTGCGCTTCATCCTGCAAGTATTTTTTGGGCCGCCGCCGCACGATTTGCCGCGCATGCCGCACGAGCCGCCGGGCTGGATGCTGGTGCCGAGCGCGCTGTTGGTGATGGCCTGCCTGGTGGTCGGCGTCTTGCCGTCCTTCACGGTCGGCCCCCTCCTGGATGTGGCGGCAGCGGCAGTACTCGGTGCCAAATTGCCGTCGTATAGTCTGGTGGCGTGGCATGGCCTCAACTTGCCGTTGATGATGAGTTTGATGGCAATGGTGGGTGGCGTGGTGCTGTACGGGATGCTGGGCAAGTACCAGCGCAGAGCGCCGGGCGTGGTGCCGCTGATCTACCCGGTCAATGGCAAGCGTCTGTTCGAATTTGTGCTGGACAATGCCACCAGGGTGGCCGGCGCCTTGACGCGCGCCCTGACATCGGAACGCTTGCAGACCCAATTGCTGTTGCTGATCGTGGTCGTCTTTGCCGCGGCGCTGCTGCCGTCATGGCGCGCAGGCTTGCCGGATGGCGACATGGCGGCAACCGCGATCGACCCGGTATTCGCGCTGTTATGGCTGATCGGCGGCGCCTGTGCGTTGGGCGCGGCGCGCCAGGCGAAATACCATCGGCTGGCGGCCTTGGCCCTGGCGGGCGGCGCCGGCTTGATCACCAGCGTCACGTTCGCCTGGCTGTCGGCGCCCGACTTGGCGCTGACCCAGCTGGCGGTGGAAGTGGTGACGGTGGTCTTGATCCTGCTCGGCTTGCGTTGGTTGCCGCCGCGCTTTCGTGCCGACGACGAAAAGACGCCGCTGAAGGAGCGCGTGCGTGCCCGCAGCCGGCGCCTGCGCGACTTGTTGCTGGCGGCCGTGGTCGGCGTTGGCATGACGGCGTTGACCTATGCGGTGCTGACCCGCCGGCCTGGCGCCGGCATTGCCCCATTCTTTGTTGAAAATGCGCTGGCGCTGGGCGGTGGCGCCAATGTCATCAATGTGATTCTGGTCGATTTCCGGGCGTTCGATACGTTCGGGGAAATCACCGTGCTGGGGATCGTGGCGCTGACCGTGTACGCCTTGCTGCGCCGCTTCCGGCCGGCGGCGGAAAGCATCGGCTTGACCAGCCAGCAACGCGACCAGGACGGCCCGCATGGCCGCGCCGAGCCGGACCCGCACGCGATATTGCCGCCAGCCCCGCTTCGCTTGCCGGCGGTGCTGGTGCGGTTATTGCTACCGGTGGCGCTGGTGGTTTCGGTATTTTTCCTGTTGCGCGGGCATAACGCGCCGGGTGGCGGTTTTGTCGGCGGCCTAGTGATGGCGACCGCGGTGATCCTGCAATACCTGGCGGGCGGTACCGTCTGGGCCGAATCGCGCACCCGAATTCATCCGCAATACTGGATTGGCCTGGGCCTGCTGTGCGCGGCCGGGGCCGGTGCGTTGGCATGGCTGGCCAGGCGCCCGTTCCTGTCGGCGCAGACCTGGGACGTGACACTGCCAGGGTTGGGCTCGCTGCATTTGCCGAGCGTGCTGCTGTTCGACCTCGGTGTGTACCTGCTGGTGATCGGCGCCACGGTACTGATTCTGGTGGCGCTGGCGCACCAGTCGTTGCGTAGCCATCGGCAGCAAGCGGCCGTGCAGTCGGTGCCGGCGCCGGCGGTGGCGCGGCTGGCGCAGCAAAACTTGTCAACCGAAATAGAGACTTGATGGAAATCATTTACGCACTGGCGATTGGCGTACTGACCGGCTCCGGCGTCTGGCTGCTGCTGCGGCCGCGCACTTTTCAGGTCATCATCGGACTGTCGCTATTGTCGTATGCGGTCAATCTGTTTATTTTCGGGATGGGCCGGCTGACGCAGGGGGGGGCGCCAATCGTCGGCTCGGTTGCGGCGGCCAACGCAGCCCTGTATGCCGATCCGTTGCCGCAAGCGCTGGTGCTGACCGCGATCGTGATCGGCTTTGCCACCACCGCGTTGTTCCTGGTGGTGCTGCTGGCATCGCGCGGCCTGACGGGTACCGACCACGTCGATGGCCAGGAGTCGGAATCGTGAGCGGCTGGCTGGCGCATCTGCCGCTATTGCCGATTCTGTTGCCGCTGGTCGGCGGCGCCGCGATGCTGCTGCTGAGCGACAGCCGCCGTACTGCGCGCAGCCTGATCGGCTTGAGCGTGACGCTGGCGCAGCTGGCTGTCGCGCTGGCATTGCTGGCCCTCGCCGGCGGCCTGTTGCCGGGGGCCGCAGGCGATACCATCGCGGTGTATCGCCTCAGCGGCTGGAACGCTCCGGTTGGCATCGTGCTGGTGGCCGACCGGCTGGCGGCGATCATGCTGACGCTGACCGCGCTGCTGGCGCTGGCCTCGCTGGTATACGGGATGGCGCGCTGGGACCGTCTGGGCGCGCATTACAAGCCGCTGTTCCAGTTTCTGCTGATGGGCGTCAACGGCGCTTTTCTGACCGGTGACCTGTTCAACCTGTTCGTGTTTGTCGAGGTGTTGCTGGCCGCATCCTACGGCTTGCTGCTGCATGGTTCCGGGGCGCCGCGGGTCAAGGCGGGGCTGCACTACCTGGTGGTCAATCTGCTGGCGTCGCTGTTGTTCCTGATCGGTGTCGCGTTGATTTACGGTATTGCCGGCACCCTGAACATGGCTGACCTGGCGTTGCGGCTGCCGACGCTGGGCGCCGACGACCGCGTCCTGTTCGACACCGGGGCCGCGGTTCTGGGAGTGGCATTCCTGGTGAAAGCGGGAATCTGGCCGTTGAATTTCTGGCTACCCGGAGCTTACGGCGCAGCGGCGGCGCCGGTGGCGGCGCTGTTTTCGATCCTGACCAAAGTCGGGGTATATGCGTTGCTGCGGCTCGGCTCGCTGCTTGGCGCCGCTGCTGCGCCAGCGCCGTTTGGCGGCATCTGGCTGTTTGGCATCGGCCTGGTCACGCTTTTTTTTGGCTGCGCCGGCATGCTGAGCGCGCAGCAGCCGCAGCGCATGACCGCCTATTGCGTGATTGTCTCGGCGGGCACACTGCTGGCTACGCTCGGCTTGGGCGGGGCCACGCTGGCTGGGCCGGCGCTGTTTTATCTGGGCAGCTCGGTGCTGGCTACCAGCGCTTTTTTCATGCTGGCCGAAATGATCGAACGCAGCCGCGCGTTTGGCGCCAACGTGCTGGCGGTGTCGTTCGAGTCGTTTGCCGTGGACGACCCGTTCGACCCCGAACGGCCGGATGAGGTGGTCGGCATCGTGATTCCGGCAGCGATGGCTTTCCTGGGCCTGGGTTTTGTCTCGTGCGCGCTACTGGTTAGCGGCTTGCCACCGTTGTCGGGTTTCGTTGCCAAATTTTCGATTCTGGCCGCGGCGCTGGCCGAGCCGGCGACCGCCATGTGGCAGGCGTCACTGCTGCTGCTCGCGATCCTGGGTTCCGGGCTGGTGGGGGTGGTGGCGCTGGCCAGGATGGGAATGCGAATATTTTGGAGCTCCGATGCCCGCATGGCACCGCGCCTCCGCCTGATCGAAGCCGGCCCGGTGGCGTTCCTGATCGCCATCTGCGTCGCCTTGACGGTGGGTGCCGGCCCCGTCGCCGCGTATCTGGATGCCGCCGGGCAAGCGCTGGCGACGCCGCAAGCCTATATCGATGCCGTGCTGACGGTGCCAGCGAAAATGTCTGCGCTCGGAGGATCTTGATGAAAGTGCGCTCGATCATATCGCGCCTGACCCTGTTTTTACTCGCCATCTGGCTGCTGCTGAACGATACCTTGCAGTCCGGCCAGATCGTGTTTGGCGTGTTGCTGGCGATTCTGGTGGTGCTGCTGACCGCCGACGGTCGGCCTTTGCAGGCGCGGCCGCGACGTGTGCTGCTGGCGTTGTCGCTGCTGGCGCATGTCGCGGTGGACATCGTGCGCTCGAACTTCGCCGTGGCCGCCGTGGTTCTCGGCTCGCGGGAGCGCCGTTCGCACTCGGATTTCATGCAAATTCCAATTGAATTGCGCGATCCGCACGGCTTGGCGATGCTGGCCTGTATCATTACCGCCACTCCGGGAACGGTCTGGGCTGGACTATCGGTCGATGGCGCCACGCTGACCATTCACGTACTGGATTTGCAGGATAAGGAAGTCTGGATTCGCACCATCAAGGATCGTTACGAGCAGCCATTAAAGGAGATATTCGAATGAACCTGGTACTGCCGTGGGCGGTGTCGTTCGCCCTGATCGCGCTCGCGCTCGGCATGGTCTGTGCGGTGCTGCGCCTGTTGCACGGACCGGCAGCGCATGATCGCGTGCTGGCGCTGGATACGCTGTATGTCAACGGCATGCTGATGATATTGACGCTGGGGATTCGCTTCGGCTCGCGCGTCTATTTCGATATCGCGCTGCTGATGGCACTGTTCGGTTTCGTCGGCTCGGCGGCCATGGCCAAATTCCTGCTGCGCGGCGAGGTGATCGAGCCATGACGCCCTTCGAGGTTCCGTTGTGGGCGGCGCTGCCGGCGGCGCTGCTGCTGGTATTGGGCAGCCTGCTGGCCCTGGTCGGTTCTGCCGGCCTGTTGCGGCTGCCGAATTTCCAGGCCCGCATGCACGCGCCGACCATGGGCAACACGCTGGGTCTGGGCTGCATTTTGGTGGCGTCGATGCTGGTGGCGTCGGGCCACGGACAACGTGTGGTGGTGCAGGAAATCCTGATCGTCGTCTTCGTGGTGCTGACTTCACCGGTGACGGCCTTGCTGCTGATGCAGGCCTCGCTGTACCGCGAAAAGGTGGAGCGACGGGATGCCGACCGCAACTGATACGCGTCCCGCATCCGCGGTCACGGACGGAAAAGCTTGATCTGTATCATGTGGACCCAGCGCTCATTGCCAGTAGGATGGATTCGAGTCAGGTACAGTGGGGCCATGCCGATGATACGGGCAAACGGCGCAGCCCGACCCGGCCGTTCGGACCCGACGCTCGGCAAGACATCCCCCAGCAACACTGGCGACGGTATCCGGCGCGATATCGGATAGACCACTCAGGAGAACCAATCATGTCTTTGCCGCTATCGGCTGAACAGAATACCTTGCGCATCATCCATGACGAACATGGAAATCTGGCTTCGATCATTCGTGGCATGCAGTATTTCGTGCGCGAGATCGACCAAGGCAAAGAGGCGCCGGATCTGCGGGTATTTCGCGCGATGCTGTTTTACATCAACGAATTCCCCGACCGCGTTCATCATCCCAAGGAAGATCATCATTTGTTTGCGCGCCTGCGCGAGCGCAGCGATGAGCTCGGCGACACCATCGCCGACCTGGAGCGGCAGCACCGCAAAGGCACGGAACTGGTGCACCGGCTGAACAATGCGCTGAGCCACTACGAGTTCATCGGCGCCAGCGCTTTCCCGGCGTTTCGCACCCTGGTTTCGGATTACGCCGGCTTTTATTTCAGCCATATGCGGCAGGAAGAGGAAATCATCTTGCCGGCTGCTTCCCGGCTATTGCTGGAGGAGGACTGGCAGGAAATCGAAGCCGCGTTTGCCAGCAACCGCGATGCGCTGACCGGGCTTGACATGAAAGACGATTTTGAAAAACTGTTTTCATTGATCGTCAATATCACGCCGGCCCCAATGGGGTTGGGCAATGCGCTGAAGGCGTGAGGGGTCGGCAGCATCGCGACCTCAGGAGAAGCGTTGCCAGCGTTTGTCGCTGTCTGCGGCTGCGGTGATGCATATACTCCATGTGCAAACGATTGATGCCGAGCGTATATTCTTGGTTTTCATTGCATACTATCCATATTGTTGAGCCGGCATCGACGCTTTGCCGCGCGGCTGGCCAAATGAACGGCACAACGCTGGCTGCAGCGCTCGAGAACACGTTTCGATAGTGGATGGCGACATGGTCAAAAAAAGGGCAGCCGTGAATGGCTGCCCTTTTTGATGGTGCGCTTGCCTACGCGTCGCCGGTCTTATTTCGGCGCCGCCTTCAGCTGCGCCGGCGCGTCCATCACCCGCATCGGCAGCAAGGACAGTTTTTTCGGCGCCAGCTTGCGTTCCAGGCTGCTTTGCAGCTTGGCGTAGCTGATGCGACGCGGATCGAAAGCGACCGACAGCGCTGCCGATTCCAGCGAGACGCGCGTGCTGCCGTTGTCAATCCCGGCAATATCGCGCGTGATCGCCTCGATCTCGCGCCGCGAGCCGTCGTTCATCACCAGCGGTCCATCGATGCCGAAAAAAGCCACCTGGTGCCGTTGGCTGAAGGCCTGGCTGGCGACCGCGTAGTCATACACCGCCGCCACCTTGTCCTCTACGCAGTGGCCGCAGGCACTGGCTGCCGATGCGCATAGCGCCAGCATGAAGCCGGTTGCGTAGAGAACGGCGTGCATATCAGTGGCTTCCTTCCGCGCTGTGAATCACGCCAGGCGGCTGGGCATCGACCCAGTGGAAGTACTTCATGTACTGGTCGATCTCGGTGTCGGACAGGTTCTGGTTCGGCATCGGAATATTGTTGTATTCCTTCAGCAGAGCCTTGGCGTCGGCATCGGTTTCCAGCATCTTCTCGGGTGACTTCATCCACTTTCTCAGCCATTCGTCGCTACGCAGCTTGGTCACGCCGAGCAGGTCGGGGCCGAGTTTCTTGCCGCGTCCGATCGAGTGGCAGGCCAGGCATTTGCTCTCGAAATCCAGCTTGCCCTGTACCGCGGCCGGCTCGCTCGGGGTCGAAGTGGCGGGCATGTTGTGGTGTTCCAGATCGTTCTTTTCCGCCGGCTTCACCTCACCGGCATCGACCAGCCCGATCGCGCCTTGCGAGGCATTGGCGAAATGGTGGTCGACCATGATGTACTGGCCGGCTTCCGGAACCATGAATTCGACGATGGCGCTGTTGGACGAACCAAGCAGCACAGTTTGCATGCCGCGGAACTGGTTGTCCGGGTTGCCGTCCATCCAGACGCGGTCGAAGATGGTACCCACCACGTGAAAACTGGAGGTCTTGCTGGGCCCCACGTTCAATACATACAGCCGCACTCGCTCACCCGGCTTGGCGGGTAACGGCTTGCGCACCATGCCGTTGTGCTCGCCATTGAAGACGGTATAGCTGGGCAGGGCTTTCTTCAGGTTGTCGCCGTCCAGCACATACAGTGGCTGGCCGTCAACCTTGCGTTTCTGAGGGTCCGGTTTGACGTAAAACTCGCTTTGCGTCACCACGTACTCGCGATCGACCTTGGTCGGATAGCCGGCACGCGGCTCGACGATCAGGGCGCCATACATGCCGGAGGCGATGTGTTCCAGGATCATCGGCGTGCCGCAGTGGAACATGAAGACGCCGGGATAATTGAGGGTGAATTCGAATTCGATGGTCTGGCCTGGTGCGATTGAGCGGTACTTGTCTTGTGGCGACACCATCGCCGCATGGAAGTCCATCGAGTGCATCATCGGCGCGGCGACGAACTGCACACCGGGCATGACTTCATCGCTGCGGTTGGTCATGCTGAACTTGATCTTGTCGCCGACGCGGGCGCGGATGGTCGGTCCCGGCACCTGGTCGCCGAAGGTCCAGGCGCTGAATTTCACGCCCGGTGCGATTTCAATGATCTTATGGGTGGTATCCAGCCGTACTGTTTTTACCGGCGACGGATCGAGCGGTTTCAGTTCGGCACCCATG
>DATJCV010000263.1:0-2446 GCA_035497775.1 Burkholderiaceae bacterium
GTCGTGTACGGCATCGGCGTCAACGCCATGTTGGCGCTGTCGATTTACGTCACGCTGTCGTGCGGCCTGCTGTCGCTGGCGAATGCCGCCTTCATGGGCATCGGCGCCTACGCCGCGGCCATGATCAGCATGCACAGCGGCATGCCGTTCCCGCTGGCGCTGGCCGCCGGCGCGGTGCTGCCGGCGCTGGTGGCACTGATCATCGGCATTCCAACGCTGCGGCTGTCGGGCGTGTACCTGGCGATGGCGACGCTTGGCTTCGGCGAGGTGGTGCGCGTGATCGTATTGAACATGGAAATCACCGGCGGCCCGATGGGCCTGAACGGCATTCCGCTGAAGACCGAGTTCTGGCACATCGTGCTCTTGCTGGCTACCACTTTGTACATTCTGGCGCGCGTGCGGCGTTCGAAGATCGGCCGCGCCTTCGAGGCGATCAAGGCCGACGAAGTGGCGGCGCGGCTGATGGGCGTCAACGTGGCGGCCTACAAGCTGCTCGCCTTCGTGCTCGGCGCCGCCATCGCCGGCGTCGCCGGCGGTCTCAATGCGCACTATACGTTCACCATCGGCCCCAACAACTATGCGTTTGAAAACGCGGTCGATATCTTGACGATGGCGGTGTTCGGCGGTGTCAGCAACCTGATCGGGCCGACCATCGGCGCCACCATTTTGACGCTGCTGCCGGAAGTGTTGCGCTATCTCAAGGAATTCCGTCTTGCCATCAATGGCCTGATTCTGATCGTGGTCGTGTTGTACCTGCCGAACGGCATCTGGGATCCGCGCCGCATCCACGCGTTCTGGCAACGACGCAAAGCAGTAAAGGATCAGCAATGCTGAAATTCAATCAAATCAGCAAGAATTTCGGCGGCCTGCAGGTACTCAGCGATGTCAGCTTCAGCGTTCCGCAAGGCGGCATCTTTGGCCTGATCGGCCCCAACGGGGCCGGCAAGACCACGGTATTCAACCTGGCCACCGGCCTGCTGCGCGCCTCCGGCGGCAGCATCGACTTCAACGGCCAGGATCTGGCCAACATTCCGCCGCACCGGATCACCGAACTCGGCATCGCCCGCACTTTCCAGAACATCCGCATTTTCAAGGAAATGTCGTTGCTGGAAAACGTCGTGGTCGGCATGCACGACCATCTCGATTATGGTTTTTCGGGGCTGTTGTTCAACCTGCCCTCGTTCCGCAGGATCGAGGCGGCAGCACGCGAGCGCGCGCTGGAATTGCTGTCCTGGGTCAAGCTCGACCACAAGGCGGCCATGCTGGCCGACAGCCTGTCCTACGGCGAGCAACGCCGCCTGGAATTCGCACGGGCGCTGGCGACCAAGCCGAAACTGCTGCTGCTGGACGAGCCGGTGGCGGGCATGAACCCGGCCGAAAAGACCGAATTGATGGTCGAAATCATGAATATCAAACAACGCGGCTTCAGCGTCTTCCTGATCGAGCACGACATGCGCTTCGTGATGGGCTTGTGCGACCGCGTCGCGGTGCTGAACTTCGGCCGCATCATCGCCGAAGGGCCACCGGATGAAATCAAGAACAATCCGGAAGTCATCGAAGCGTATCTAGGCAAGGAAGAAGACGAATGAGCGAGATATTGCGAATTACCGATCTCGCGGTTTCTTACGGCCATATCGAAGCGGTCAAGGGGATCGACCTGAGCCTGAACGAAGGCGAGATTACCGCCCTGGTCGGTGCCAACGGTGCCGGCAAGAGCACGGCGCTGCTGGCCATTTCCGGCTTGCTGAAGGCGACGCGCGGTCAGGTTTTACTGGACGGCGTCGATCTGACCAAATTGCCGCCGCACCGGATCGTGCAAAGCGGCGTGGTGCAGGTGGCCGAAGGACGTGCGATCCTGACCACCCTGACCGTGCGCGAAAACCTGGAACTGGGCGCCTACACCCGGCACGACAAGGCGCAAGTGGCGCACGACATGGACTGGGCTTACGCGCTGTTTCCGGTGTTGAAGAACCGCGCCAATGGACTGGCCGGCAATCTGTCCGGCGGCGAGCAGCAGATGCTGGCCATTGCCCGCGCCTTGATGGCCAAGCCGCGTGTGCTATTGCTGGATGAACCGTCAATGGGGCTGGCGCCGTTGCTGGTGCAGGAAATTTTCCGGGTACTGAAAGAAATCAATAGCACTGGCTTGACTATCTTCCTGGTGGAACAGAACGTACGCCAGGCGTTGCGGATTGCGCAACGAGGTTACGTATTGGAAACCGGGAAAATTGTGCTGGCTGATAGCGGCAGCAATCTGCTGCATAACCCAAAGGTCATCGAAGCGTATATGGGTGGCTGATCGCACCTCGCAGCGCCGCTCGTCATTGTTCTGACGGCGCGCTCTGTTTTTTCATTCCTCCTTCTGCCACACCCCTACCGGCCAGGACATTTCCCTTTCTCGAAAAATCCCGCACTTGAGAATTGAGAAAAGCGGGCATTGTCTCGA
>DATJCV010000264.1:0-4032 GCA_035497775.1 Burkholderiaceae bacterium
TCCGATTCCTCCTAGAATTGGATTTAGCCCGCCACCGCAAGGTGCGCGGGCTTTTTTTATGCATTGCAAAATCCGAAGCGATTCTGGCCGGCGCCTGAACGCCTAGTTGCCGTGCGACGCGCCGGTGTGTGCGCATGCGAACTATTCAAGCGGGTGCGCGTCCCAATTACATGCTGGCAAAGATACAGATCGTCTCCATTGCACGCCAGGACAGGAGGTTTCCATGCATCGAGCGCCCACGCCCGCCCCGGATAGCGAGCCATTCGAAGGCGATGATCCAGTCCCTGCCGAAATTCCGCAGCGCGATCCGACGCCACACCAGGAGCCGATTCCGCCCCAGAATCCAAGTGCGCGCCGGCCGCGTCTCGTGCGCTGATCATCATTGGAGAAACGGATGAGCGGACGCATCTTGAAGAGCGGCGCGCATATTGCGCGCATGGCGGTGGCGGAGCAGCCGGATGGCACATTCGAGGCACAGGTCTATGTTCGGCTGGTACGGGAACCGGAACTGGCAGAAACCTATATTCCGGCCGGTATTTTCGGCACTGAAGAGGAAGCCTGGGAGGGTGCAAGGCAACGCGCCACGCGAGCGCTGGCGGAGCACGAGTTCTAAGCTAGGGGGTGCCCGCCGCGGCGCCTTCAACATGGCGGCGTGCAAAGCGCCTGATTCTGATAGGCGGATCCGGCTGCTTGCATAATCGGCGCATTCTTGGCATGGTGGCGCAGGTATTTTGATACAGGCCCTTCATGCCCCGCGTGTTCCGCTTCTTCCGTTTTTCAATCCGAGATCTGCTGGTGACCGCCGGCCCCGCGCTCACGGCGATCGCCGTCTTGTGCGGGCTGGCCTACTGGCTGGTGGACCCTTCCCCGCCCTCGCAGCTGACTATTTCGACTGGGCAGGAAAACAGCGCTTATGAAGAATTTGCCAAAAAATATGCGAGCGTGCTGGCGAACAATCGCATTCGGCTGACGCAGAAACCGTCGCTCGGCTCACAAGAAAACCTGCAGCGCCTGAACGACCCGGCATCCGGCGTCGATATCGCCTTCGTCCAGAGCGGATCGACCGACCAGGCTGAAGCCGAGCGCAAGGGCTTGATCTCGCTTGGCAGCTTGTTTACCGAGCCGGTCTGGCTGTTCTTTCGCGACAGTCGCGACATCACCCAGCTGTCCGACTTGAAAGGCTTGAGAATCAATCTCGGCCCCGAAGGCACCGGCGTGCCGCGCCTGTTCCGGCAATTGCTGGATGTGAATGGGGTCGAGCCGAATCAATTGACGCTCGGCGCGCTGGAAAACACGCCGGCCACCGTGGCGCTGCTGGACGGCAGCATCGACGGCTTAGTGTTCAGTTCGGCACCAGACGCACCGCTGATCCAGATGCTGCTGCAAACCCCAGGCATCCGTCTGCTGGATTTTGCCCAGGCGGAAGCGTACACGCGGCGCCTGCCGTTCCTGTCGCATGTCGTGCTGCCGCGTGGGATAGTCGATCTCGGGCGTGATTTACCGCCGCGTGATGTCCACCTGATCGCGCCTACCGCGACGCTGGTGGCGCGCGAGAAGCTGCATCCGGCGCTGACCGATCTGCTGGTGCAGGCGGCTGCGGGCATCCACGGCAGCGCTGGCTGGTTTCGCAGGCAAGGTGAATTTCCGACCGCCAGCTATACCGAAATCCCGGTCGCGCCCGAGGCCGCCAAGTTTTACCGCGACGGCGCGCCGTTCTTGCAACGCTACCTGCCGTACTGGCTGGCCAACTTCACCGAGCGCATGTGGGTGGTGCTGGTGGCGCTGGGAGCGCTGCTGCTGCCGCTGTCGCGCATCGTGCCGCCGCTGTATGTGTGGAAGGTGCGTTCGCGCGTGTTTCGCTGGTATGCGCAGCTGCGGGCGGTGGAGCTGGCGATCGAAGGCGTACCGGCGCAGCGGCGGCAGCACGACCTGCCGGCGCAGTTGGCGCGCCTGAACGAGATCGAGGAACAGGCCAACCGGATTTCGATTCCGCTATCGTTTGCCGACGAGTTGTATGGCTTGCGCAGCCATATCAACCTGGTCCGCAAGCGCGTGCTGCATCTGATGCAGCAGCACTAGGCGGACCCAATGGCTTACGCCCCCAGCCAAGGCAAGCCGGCGTGGCACCAGCCGCCCACGGTCTTGCGGTGGCCGGCGGCGTCCTTGCCGCCTTCAAAGCCTTCCAGGATGTCGAAGCAGTTGGTGTAGCCATGCTCGGTCGCCAGTTTGGCCGCGTGCTGCGAACGCACGCCGGAACGGCACAGGAACAACAGCACACTATCCTTTTCCGCGGCCTGCGCCAGTTGGGTCAGAAACTGCGGGTTTTGCGTGCCGCCCGGATAGCCGTTCCATTCAATCGCCGCCTGCTGGCCAGGCGGAATATCGACCCGCCCGACCCAATCGCGTTCGGCGTTGGTGCGTACGTCGATCAGCTTGGCGCCGGGGTTGGCCTGCAACAGCGCATGCGCTTCCTGCGGGGTGACCGCGCCGGCATACGGCAGGTTGGCGGCACGCCCGCGTGCGCAAGCGGCTTGGAGGAGTTCAACGGCAGTGGTCATGATGGACACCGAAAAAAGCAAATATTTAATTTTATGCCATCTATCAGACCATGCCACATTTATGACGGCGTTGCCGATCCAATCTTGCGGCAGGAACACGCCTTGGATTGGTGCATGAGCGTGCTTTTGCACCATAAAGATGCACTGATTGCTACTTCTTGGCCGGCACCGAACGTGATTTCGATGGCATGGAACCTGCTATCATTCGACGCCAAGTTCCGGCGCGATTGCATACCGGACGACACCACATCGCAACGCGCGGCGGCTGGCGCAGATGTTTCCGCTGCCGCGTATCGACGTACATACTGACGCATTATTGAGATCAACCATTGGCTCAATCTAGGAGATTTTCATGGCAATGACCGCCGCAGAAGTGTTGAAGATGGCGAAGGAAAACGAAGTCAAGTTCGTGGACTTTCGTTTTGCCGACACCAGGGGCAAGGAACAGCACGTGACGGTTCCGGTTTCCCATTTCGATATGGACAAGTTCGAATCCGGCCATGCCTTCGACGGCTCGTCGATCGCCGGCTGGAAGGGCATCGAATCGTCCGACATGGTGCTGATGCCGGATCCAAACACCGCCAACATCGACCCTTTCATGGAAGAAACCACGCTGTTCATGCAGTGCGACGTGATCGAGCCATCGGACGGCAGGGGCTACGACCGCGATCCGCGCTCGATCGCCAAGCGCGCGGAAGCCTACCTGAAATCTTCCGGTGTGGGCGACACCGCCTACTTCGGTCCGGAGCCGGAATTCTTCATTTTCGATAACGTGCGTTGGAACGTCGACATGTCGGGCTGCTTCGTCAAGATCGGTTCCGACGAGGCGGCCTGGTCCACCGGTGCCAAGACCGAAGGCGGCAACAGCGGCCATCGCCCGGCCACCAAGGGTGGCTATTTCCCGGTGCCGCCGGTCGACAGCTTCCAGGACATGCGTTCCGAAATGTGCCTGATCCTGGAAGGCCTCGGGATTCCGGTCGAAGTGCATCACCATGAAGTCGGCGGCGCCGGCCAGAACGAGATCGGTACCCGCTTTTCGACGCTGGTGGAGCGCGCCGACTGGACCCAGAACATGAAGTACGTGATCTGGAACGTCGCCCATACCTATGGCAAGACGGCCACCTTCATGCCGAAACCGATCGTTGGCGACAACGGCTCTGGCATGCACGTGCACCAGTCGATCTGGAAGGATGGCAAGAACCTGTTCGCCGGCGACGGCTATGCCGGCCTGTCCGACTTTGCGCTGTACTACATTGGCGGCATCATCAAGCATGCGCGCGCGCTGAATGCCATCACCAATCCCGGGACCAACTCCTACAAGCGGCTGGTGCCTGGCTATGAAGCGCCGGTCAAGCTGGCGTATTCGTCGCGCAACCGCTCGGCCTCGATCCGCATCCCGCATGTGCCGAACCCGAAGGGCCGCCGCATCGAAACGCGCTTCCCCGATCCGCTGGCCAACCCCTACCTGTGCTTC
>DATJCV010000265.1:0-8319 GCA_035497775.1 Burkholderiaceae bacterium
GCCAGATGCGCTTCGGGTAGTGCCAGGTAGGGTGTCACCAGCGCATCCAGCATCGAAAACGCGGCTGCCTTGTCCTTGGCGCTGGCCAGCGTTCGCTGGATTTGCAGGATGACCGAACCACGGGTTTTCGGACTGGCTTGCTGCAGCCGCTCGGCAAAAATCGGCTGCGCCTCTTCCGGGTCGTCGCTCAGGATCATGAAGCCCAGATAGTATTGCCTTGCCTGCTCGGAATCGGGTGCCAGTTCGCGCCAGAGCCGGACCGCGGCCAGCGCCTCGGTCGGGCGCCGCGCACTCAACGCCACTTCCGAGGCGCGCTGTGCCAGGCGCGGGTCGCGCGTCTGCTGCGCCAGTCCCAGCAAAGTCACGTAAGCGAATTGCCATTCGCCGCGCTGGAAGCCGATTTCGGCGCTCAGCAGCTTGACCATGATGTCTTCGGTCAAGGCCACGTCGGGCAGCCTGGTCGCCGGCTTTTCCACCGCCTCGACAGCCGGGGCCGGGCTGACGGCCGTTTCCGGCATGGCCGCGCTGCTTGCTGGGGGCTGTAACTGGGCGCAGGCCGGCAACAGAAGCGAGAGCGCTACAATGGCGAGGGCGTTTTTCAAGAGATGTCCCGACTATTCTGCAAACAGTAATTTTACGCTGAAGCCATCGTCCACCGCAGCTGTGGTGATGGCCAAGCATGCTTGGCGATGGCGACTATTATGCATGCTGTCAGCCGTCGCCGCGGCCCTGGTCGCCTGTAGTTTGACGGCGCCGGTGGCCGTCCGTTTCGTTCCATTTTCTGATTTTCCTATGCCTGAATTGCCGGAAGTTGAAGTCACCCGCCGCGGTGTCGCGCCACACCTGCAAGGTCAAATCGTCAGTGCCGTGATTTTCCGTCACAGTGGGCTGCGCTGGCCGTTCCCGGTCGAACTGGAACAAAGCTTGCGCGGACAGCCGATTCTTGACACTGGACGGCGCGGCAAATATCTTCTGATCGTGTTTTCGCACGGCACGCTGATCGTGCATCTTGGCATGTCGGGGCGACTGCGTATCCTGGCGGCTCAAACCCCGCCGCAGAAACATGATCATTTCGATCTGGTGGTTGGGGCGCAACTGATGCGCCTGACCGACCCGCGCCGTTTTGGCGCGGTGCTGTGGCATCCGGCCGCAGACGGTCCGGTGGAAAATCATCCGCTGCTACGCGAACTGGGTGTCGAGCCGCTGGAAGACGGATTTTCGGCGCAATTGCTGTATCGCCAGACCCGTGCGCGCAGCGCGCCAATCAAGCAGGTGTTGCTGGCAGGAGACATTGTGGTTGGCGTTGGGAATATTTACGCCTCGGAAAGCCTGTTTCGAGCACGTATCCATCCGAAGACGCCAGCCCGGCGCATCAGCCTGCAACGCTATGTCAGGCTGGAGCTGGCAATCCGGGAAATTCTCGCCGCGGCGATCGAGCAAGGCGGCAGTTCGTTGCGTGACTTCATCGGCGCCGATGGACAATCCGGCTATTTTCAGCAAAGCTACTTCGTGTACGATCGGGTAGGCCAGGCGTGCCGGATATGCGGCGGTACGGTACGCCAGATCAAACAGGGACAGCGTTCGACATTTTACTGCGTACATTGCCAGACCTGAGACGAGCAGAGCATTCGGCGCCCGGCAATCGCGGCAAGGCCCATGGGGATAAAGTGAGCAATCTGATTCGGCAATTCCAGCAATACAGCGACTGGCGTGACGACGTGGCCGCCGCCTTGCGACGCTACCAGGCTTGGGGCCGTCAGGTTCAATTGACGGATGCGGCCGGCGACGCACGAATCGAGCACATGCTGGCGCGGCTGCAAAACGACAAGCTGACGATTGCCTTTGTTGCCGAATTCTCGCGCGGCAAATCGGAATTGATCAATGCCATTTTTTTTGCCGACTATGGCCAGCGCATCTTGCCCTCGGCCGCCGGCCGTACCACGATGTGCCCGACCGAGCTGCTGTACGACGAAACCCTGCCGCCATCGATCCGCCTGCTGCCGATCGAAACCCGGGCTGAAACGCAATCGACCTCCGACTTCAAGGCACAAAGCCAGGCTTGGACAGTGCTGCCGCTGGATATTGCATCGGGCGACGGCATGCTGGACGCTTTTTTGCAGGTCAGCCTGACCAAGCGAGTGCCCGCCGCAGACGCGCAACGCTACGGCCTGTACGACGCCGCCGACCCGGACAGCGCGTCGGCGCTCGATGCCGACGGCATGGTCGAGATTTCGCAATGGCGCCATGCCATCATCAATTTTCCGCATCCGCTGCTGAAACAGGGATTGGTCATCATCGATACGCCGGGCTTGAACGCGATCGGCACCGAGCCGGAATTGACCCTGAATCTGATTCCGAATGCGCACGCGGTACTCTTCGTGCTGGCTGCCGACACCGGCGTCACCAAGAGCGACATCAAAGTCTGGCGCGACCACATCGGCAATGGCGCTGGCCGCATGGTGGTCCTGAACAAGATCGACAGCATGTGGGATGAATTGCGTTCGGCGCAGGAAGTTGAGGCGCAGATCGAGCGTCAGGTGGCCAGTGCAGCGCAAACGCTGGATTTGCCGCCCTCGCAGATTTTCCCGGTGTCGGCACAAAAAGGCCTGGTTGCCAAGATCAGCCACGATGCCGATCTGCTGCGCAAAAGCCGCCTGTCGGACTTGGAGAATGCACTATCTACCGGATTGATTCCACACAAGCAGGACATCATCCGCACCCAGCTGACGGCCGATCTTGCGGCGCTCACCAGTGGCCGGCAGACTTTGCTGGCGGCGCGTGCGCGCGGCGTGCTGGAGCAATTGCTCGAGTTGAAAAGCCTGCGCGGGAAAAACCAGAACATCATCAGCCACATAATGAAACGCATCGATGTCGAAAAAAGCGAATTCGACGGCAGCCTGCTGAAACTGCACGGCACGCGCACTGTATTTTCTCGGCTATCGACTGAAGTGTTTACTACTCTCGGCATGAATATGCTGAAAGCCAATATTGCACAGACGCGCGACGCCATGAACCAGAGCCGTTTTACCTCCGGCTTTCGTGCCGCGGTCAGGGAGTTCTTCGAGCAAATGCAGCATAACCTGGTGCTGTCCGCCCAGAAGACCGATGAGATCGGCGAAATGATGAGCGTGATGTATCGCAAGTTTTCCACCGAACATGGTCTTGCCCTGTCGACGCCGATGCCATTCTCACTCGACAAGTACCGCCAGGAAATCGCCATGATCGAAGGCGTGTATCAACGCCAGTTCGGCACGACGGTGTTGATGACGACCCGGCAAGTAGTGCTGATGCAGAAATTTTTCGACTCAATCGCATCCCGCGTCAAGCAGAGTTTCCTGCAAGCGAACCGGGACGTCGAGGCGTGGCTGAAAGTCGTGATGGCGCCGCTGGAAACACAAATTCGGGAACACAAAAAACAGTTGAAGCAGCGCATGCAATCGATTGAGCGGATTCATCTGGCGACCGACAGTCTGGAGGAAAAAGTGCAGGCATTCGAACAGCTGCAAGCCAGCTTTGAACAGTACAAGAGAATGCTGACGGCGCTGGAAGCCGAACTGAATGCCGTCATCGGGCCTGCGCCCCAGCTTGCCAAAGCGGTTGCCTGATGCACTTGGCGAGTGACACGGCGGCCGCTTTGCCGGCGGCCGAAGAATTTTTCGACCCATCCTTTTCCAGCGCCATCATCGCTTGGCAGCAGCAGCATGGACGGCATGCACTTCCCTGGCAGAACACACGCGATGCCTACCGCATCTGGCTCTCGGAAATCATGTTGCAGCAAACTCAGGTGGTCGCGGTAATTCCCTACTACCAGCGCTTCCTGTCGCGTTTTCCCGATGTCGGTATGCTGGCAGCCGCACCGGCGCAAGAAGTGATGGCGCACTGGAGTGGGTTGGGTTATTACTCGCGCGCGCGCAATTTGCATCAATGCGCGCAACGCATCGTCCAGCAATACGCCGGCAAGTTCCCGTGCGATCCGGCTTTGCTGGAGCAGTTGCCCGGCATCGGGCGCTCGACCGCGGCGGCAATTGCGGCGTTTTCCTGCGGTACGCGCGCGGCAATCCTGGATGGCAATGTCAAGCGTGTATTTGCGCGCGCGTTCGGAATCGATGGCTACCCCGGGGCCAAACCGGTCGCCGACCTGATGTGGCGGCGCGCGCTATCGCTGCTGCCGGAGTCAGGGATCGAGGCCTACACCCAAGGCTTGATGGATCTGGGGGCGACTTTGTGCAAGCGCAGCAAGCCGTCTTGCGAGCGTTGTCCATTGCAACGGCGCTGCGTTGCCGTCGCCGAAGGGCGGGTCGACCAGCTGCCACAACGCAAGCCGGTAAAAGCTCGGCCGGAAAAACGGCTGGCAATGCTGGTCGTCGTCGATGGCCCACGGATACTGCTGGAGCAGCGTCCCGACAGCGGTATCTGGGGCGGCTTGCTGTCGCTCCCGGAGTTGGATGTTGATCCAGCCCCGGCCATGCCGCCTTCGGCGGCGCTGACCCAACTGCTGGCACCCTTCGGACGCATCGCCGCTTGCGAAGCGATGCCCCCGTTTTCACATGTTTTTACCCACTTCAAACTGCATGTCATGCCGTACCGGATTACCCTGGAACGGCGGGCCGAGATCGCCGGTCAACTGTCGCATGTCTGGTACGACGCCGACCGGCTGGCGCAGGCGCCACTACCGGCGCCGGTAAAGAAACTACTGCTGGACGTGTTCGACGTAGGCACCTGATTGTGGTCGGGCATGGGTATCACGTGGCCCATTCGACCCGGTTGCGACCCAGGTGCTTGGCACGGTACAAGGCAGTGTCGGCGCGTTGAATCAAAGTCGTGACATCTTCGCCGTGGCGATACTGGGCAACACCGATCGAGATCGAAATCGACAAAGCGAGTGGCGCCGGGGCGTGCTGAAACTCCAATTGGGATGCCAGCAGACGCAGTCGTTCCGCATGCATGACGGCCCCTTCCAGATCGGTATCCGGCAATATTTTCATGAACTCATCGCCGCCATAGCGGCCGAAAATATCGCTGCTGCGAATACTGTCGCGCGCCATCCGTGCAAATTGAGACAACACCATGTCGCCCACCGGATGGCCATTTTTATCGTTGATGTCCTTGAAGTGGTCAATGTCGATCAGGCAGAGACAAAACGGCTCCGAAGAAAAAATCGCGCGTAATTTGGCTTGTTCCAATTCGATCTGCAATTGGCGCCGATTGCATAATCCAGTCAATTCGTCGCGTGAAGCCTGTTCCTCATAATGCGAAAGCTGGTAACGCGTGATATCGAGAATTTTCCGCAATTGCCGGAACTGGTTGCCAATCACCATGACGCTGGGGAGTGCCACCAGCAATACGAACCACTGCATCAGGTCCGCGTGAAAATTTTCCGGTTCAGAATACTGATCGGTGCGCAATAAAATCAGCATCAGGTAAACCACCACGGAGGCAGCCGACAGCAGCGCCAGCGCGGTGGTGGAAAGGCCGGAGGCGCCGAACAGGAATACGATCAGCACAAATGGTCCGAGCACCAGTTGGCTTGCGCGGTCCAGCCAGGCAACGCAGAACAGGATGGCAATGGCCGCGATAATCTGTGGCATGATCAATTGCGGTTCTTGCAGCCGCGTATTCCAGCCGGAATGGAAGATCAGGTAGAAGCATGCTATGTCGATGACAATGAGGAATGTGGCGGAGAACAAGGCCAGCCCGCGCAATCCACCTTGCCGGTAAAAGAAAAGCAGAGTGAGCAGGTATGCCAGCAGCAGCAGGCTGACGTGGGATATCTTCAGGAAATGCGCAGTGGCTTTGGCCTTTCTGCGATTCGGATGTTGAGGCGGCATGTGCTGGCGTAATGGTGGGCATTCTGCGTAACGCATGCCGCGTTGTTGCGGGTCGTCGGTTATTAGTGAGGCTGTTAGGAATCCATTCCCGTTCTACGCCCGTCAGTTGATCGCGTCTTGCGCCAGAACAACAATCTGCCAGAAAAACTTTCTGCCTGGAATTTGCGGCACGATGCCTTTATAGGATTTGATGCTGCCGCAGGTATTGATCAACGATGGCAAGGCGGCTGGCGGCGTCATCTAGCTCCAGCAGTTTTTGCCTGGCCTTGAGTGGAATCGGCAGAACTTCGCACCAGCGGTTGGCCACCCATCCGGCGTCGGATAGCTGCAAGGGACGTGCAAAAGGACTGCAATACGAGTTGGCGCCTGCATCAGCGGTCCGGCCTTTGCTTTCGATGTCTTCGATCACCAGTTGCAACGTGGTGGCGCAGGCTTGGAGTCGGGCTGGTAAGGGGCGGGGTAATTCAGCCGCTAGCAACTCGACGCGTGCTTCCAGCAACTGACCCGACAAGCGCTGTTCGAGAATGCGGAAGCGCCGGCCGCCTTCGGTGCGCAACGTGAGTAAGCCGTCGCTGTGCATATCCCACTGAACAATGTGCGCGAGGCAGCCGACCGCCTCCGGCATCGCCGCTGCGCCGATTTCCTGGCCTTCCCGGATCAGTACCACGCCAAACGGAGTCGCCTGTTTCATGCAAGCACTGACCATGTCGATATAGCGTGCCTCGAATATCTTGAGTGGCAAGATTCCATTCGGGAACAGCACTGCATGCAAGGGAAATAGCGGCAGCCAAGGCGGAAGGTCAGGCATGATCAGATTTCAGATAGAAAAATGGTGGCGATGCGTGCCGATCAGCTGCGCGCGGCGGGTGCCGTTCAGCCCAGCTCCCGATGGCGGCGCACCACCCGTTCGCTGTGTTCGAAATGCCGTGCCAGTTGCTCCACCATGTACACCGATCGATGCTGGCCGCCAGTGCAGCCGATGGCAACCGTCAGATAGCTGCGATTGTCATTCTTGAATGCCGGCAGCCATTTTTCGATAAAACTGCGAATGTCATTTTGCATATCGGCCGCCATCGGCAGCGCATCGAGAAATTCCTTCACAGGAGCGTCCCGCCCGGTCAGGGGCCGCAACTTTGTGTCGTAGTAAGGGTTGGCCAGCATGCGTACGTCGAACACCAGGTCAGCATCCAGCGGCACGCCGAACTTAAACGCAAATGAAACGAACAGTAGAGTCAGAGGTGCGTGTTCGGCGGCGATGAACTCCTTGATCCAGCTACGCAACTTGTTGGCGGAAAGGCCGGAGGTGTCGACCACGTGTCCCAGTTCCTCGATAGAACTCAGCATTTCCCGTTCCTGCAGAATACACTCCGACAAGGTCATGCGATCGGCCGGGTTCTGGCCCGGCAGCAAGCGGTGTGACAACGGATGGCTGCGCCGGGTTTCGGAATAGCGGGTGATCAGCGCCTCGGTCTTGGCGGTCAGGAACAGTACCCGCACATCATGTCCTTGTTCCTTCAGCCAGCGGACGTCGGATGGCAGGCCGGCCAGCGAATCGGCGCTGCGGGCGTCGGTGGCCACTGCCAGCATTTGCGCCCCTTCGCGGATACGGGTCGCGACCAGTTCGCGCAACAAGGTCGGCGGCAGGTTGTCGACACAGAAATAACCGGCGTCTTCCAGAACGTTGAGAGCGACCGTTTTGCCGGAGCCGGAAATGCCGGTAATAAGAATGATCCGCATGAAACGATGATACCGCATGCGGGCCGCGCCCTCAGGCGAAATCCCGACTTGTAAATGTGTAGCCGGCCCAGCCAGGGCGATAAGTCCACCAGCCGTTTCGCGACCAGGTGTCATACCTTGCTTTCGCATTGCCCGATGCCGTAGACACCCAGCAGTGATGTGCCGAGCAATTCCTTGCGCTGGCGCCCGGTCACGATGCAGGTGCTGCGCGCGACCTGGCCGCTGGTGTGTGTGTTCAGGATTGCCGATGGCGCGAAGCCATCAGCGGATGCAATTGTGTGCGGTGGTGTTCAGCAGCGACGCAAAGTATTCGGCAAGTCTCTTGCTGAATGGAATCTATCCATTGCCGGTGCCCGCATGGCCGCGCTCCGGGGTGCCGCCTCAGATGTTGCCCGGGCGCACGGCATTGTGCCGAAATGAGGTTATTCCAGAATTTCTCGAAAAGCGCTTGCCATTGTTTCGTCACGTTTGATATAGTTCGGCTCCCGTTGCTTGGGGGCTGATTGGAAGCGTTGCCGCAGGTGGGGCGCGCGGGTCGGAACCGGGTGATACGGGAGGAGTGGGAAGGCGGGGCAGGTTGAGGGGTGGTAAAAAAGAAGTTGACGCCCTGAGCAATATGCCGCATAATTTCGCTTCTTTGCTGCTGACAAACAAAACGATTTGACGGCACGGCAAACCACCGTAAGGTGCGGAGCAAAAGCAGGTAGGTTCTTTAACAATTAACAGCCGATAAGTGTGGGCGTTTAATGGCAGC
>DATJCV010000266.1:0-7998 GCA_035497775.1 Burkholderiaceae bacterium
CAGCCATTCCTGCGGCGCCGCCAATCAGGCTTCCTGCCGGCGCTTGACGGCGCACCCCGATACCACGAAAAGCCCGCCTGGGCTAGATTTTGTTGCGCCGCAATGATACAATCTTATGTTGTCCAGCCGGCCGCAAAATGAGCGCTGAAGATGATTTTTGATCAACTTCGTGCCGAATTCAGCGGCTTGTGCGGCAAATCACCTCCTGTTTGCGTACCGCGCCGTTAATTGGCCGAACCAAGTCAGTGCTGACAATACCGCAAGACAACAACCGCTGGGCCAATCAGCCCGGTCGGAGTTTGTATGTGCTGTCACCGTCACGAATTCTTCATTCTCGATCCAGGAAAGGGCACCCATGTCCAATGTCAAACCACAAACCAGTCGCAACTCATCGGCCGCCAAAGCCGAGACGCAAGTGACGGCCGTCAGGGTAGACAACATTCCTGAGGTAACGCGCATCACCGACGCCGTCATTCTGGCTGGAATAGACACATCAGGATACGCCATGCCGGGTACCAAGGTGCCCGGTCGCCGTGGCCGCCGCCCCACCGAATTCCAGCCGGAAGACGACGAAGTCACCGCATTGAATGCGATCGAGCGCGCGGAACTGAAAGCCGTCAGGAACCGCAAGAACGCGGCGGCACAGCCAGCGGCGTCGGCCAATGGCCTGTCCGAAGAGGATTTGCACGAACAGCGCCGCCAGCAGATTGCCACGCTGATGCTGGCCGCGCGCGACCGCGGTTTCCTGACGCACGCCGAAATCAGCGACCATCTGGCAGAAAATGCCACTGAACCGGATGATCTCGAACGCCTGACCGCGGCATTGAACGACATCGGCATCGCTATCTACGAACGGGCACCCGACAACGACTCGCTGCTATCCGGCAGCGCCGGCAACAACACGGTCCACAATACCTCCGACGACGTGGTCGAAGCCGCCGCCGAAGCGGTGCTGGCGACCACCTCGGCCGATTTTGGCCGTTCGACCGACCCGGTGCGCCTGTACATGCGGGAAATGGGAGTGTCGCCATTGCTCACGCGGGAAGGTGAAGTCGAGATTGCCAAACGCATCGAGGCCGGGCAAAACGACATGATGCAGGCAATTTGCGCCTGTCCGGCCACGATCGCCGAGATCATCGACAGCGCCGCCAAGATTGCGCGCGGCGAGATGAAGATCGGCGACCTGGTCGATGCCCTCCACGATCTGCCGGAGCCGGAAGCGCCTGCTGCCGCCCTGTTGGCCGCCAGTCGCGCTGCCGAAGCCAAGGCTAGAACCAGGGACGCCGACGACGACGAGGAAGCGGACGAAGAAGAGATCGATGTCGACGACGAAAGCGACAGCGAAACCGTCGCCGCCGACCAGTCCGCCGCCTACGCCGAGCAATTGCAGGCCATGGCGCTGCAAAAATTCCGGCGCATGGCGGTGCACTTCGACAAGATGGGCAAGGCCTACGAAGCCCACGGCTACCAGTCGGCGCCGTATACGGCTGCGCATCAGGCGGTGGTCAAGGAACTGATGGGCATCCGCTTTACCGCGAAAGCCATCGAAAGCCTGTGCGACACCGTGCGCAACCAGGTCGAATCGGTGCGCGCGATCGAACGCCAGATTCTCGATATCGCCGTGAATGGCTGCCGCATGCCGCGCGAACGCTTCATCCAGACCTTCCCGGGCAACGAAACCAATCTCGATTGGGTGGACACAGAAATTGCCTGCAAGCGCAGCGACAGCCTGGCGCTGGAGCGCCACGCGCCCGCCATCAAGGATGCGCAAAGCCAGCTGATCGCGCTGCAGGAAACCATCGCCCTCTCGCTGCCGGATCTGCGCGCCATCAACCGGCAGATGGTGGCCGGCGAAGCACGGGCGCGGCGCGCCAAGCACGACATGACCAAGGCCAACCTGCGCCTGGTGATCTCGATTGCCAAGAAATATGTCAACCGCGGCCTGCAATTCCTGGACCTGATCCAGGAAGGCAACATCGGCCTGATGAAAGCGGTGGACAAGTTCGAATACCGGCGCGGCTTCAAATTTTCAACCTATGCGACCTGGTGGATCCGGCAAGCGATCACGCGCGCCATCGCCGATCTTGGCCGCACCATCCGCGTGCCGGTGCACATGATCGAATCGATCAACAAGCTGAACCGCATCTCGCGCGAAATCCTGCAGCAAACCGGTGCCGATCCCGACATGGCGACGCTGGCCGCACGGATGGAAATGCCGGAAAACAAGGTGAAGGCGATCATGAAAGTGGCGCGCGAACCGATTTCCATGGAAACGCCGGTGGGCGAAGACGGCGACATGTCGCTCGGCGACCTGATCCAGGACAGCGATGCCGTCGGACCGGACGAAGCCGCCGTGCAATCGGCCATGCGCAACGTGATCAAGGAATTGCTGGATTCATTGACACCGCGCGAAGCCAAGATCATCCGCATGCGCTTCGGCATGGATACCTCCACCGAACAAACGCTGGAAGAAGTCGGCAACCAGTTTGACGTCACCCGCGAACGGATTCGCCAGATCGAAGCCAAGGCGCTGCGCAAGCTGCGCCACCCATCGCGCTCCGAGCGGCTGGAAGATTTCCGCCAAGCCAGGGCCTAACGCCCTGCCGCTCGACACCAGCTCGAACCCAGCGCCAGTGGACGGCGGCTCAGTGGCCGCCGCTGGCGGCGCTTCGCCAGCCCGCAACCCCATGCGCACCGCGCCGACCGACACGCCCGAATTGCCGTCCGTGAGCGTTTCCGAGCACGAGGGCGTGCTCTACCTGCATCTCGGCACTGAATGGATTCAGGGAGCGATGCGCATCGCCAAGCCGGACGCGATCGAGATCGAGTACGTGCGCCAAATGATGATGTGGGCGCTGTTCAATCAACAGCCGCAGCACATCGTCCAGCTCGGCCTGGGCACCGGCGCGCTGACCAAATTCTGCTATCGCCACTTTCCCGAAGCGCGCGTCACGGCAATCGAGCTCAATCCCGCCGTGGTCGCGATCTGCCGCTCGACATTTGCCCTACCGCCGAACGACGCCCGCCTCAGCGTGATCGAGATGGATGCGCTCGACTATGTGCTGGACCCGGCCCACCACGGCAGTATCGACGTGCTGCAGGTGGACCTGTATGACGCCGATGCGCGTGGTCCGGTGCTGGACACGCCCGAGTTTTATCAAGCCTGCGCCAATTGCCTGACGGCGGACGGCATGCTGACCGTGAACCTGTTCGGCGACTTCGTGAACTACGAAAAAAACCTGTGGGCGATCGAAGAGGCATTCGATGCCGTCGCCTGGCTGCCGGTGGTTCACGACGCCAACGTCGTCGCCATTGCCTTCAAGCGCGCCCCCGAAATCGAGTTCGGCACGCTGTACCAGCGCGCCGCGAACATCCGGCTCAAGATGAACCTGCCGGCAAAATCATGGGTGAACGGACTGAAGGCCTGGATGCTGGCCGAACCGGAAAATTAAAAACCAAGGGTATATGACAAAATCTGCCGCAAAAGAAGCTGTACGGAAGACAGCAACTTGGAGTATATGACTGGCCAATAGAGCCGAACCCTTCGAATTCCCCGCACTCATGCGGGCTTCCCTCCAAATGAAAAAAGCCCCTTGCGAGGCTTTGTTCTTGGCGGAGAGAGTGGGATTCCGGGCAAAAAGAAAAACACCCTTGTAAATCAATAACTTACAAACACTCTGGAGTACTGCTTTGTACCCAAGAATGTTCTTCATTGTGTACCAAAAAGGGGAAAATCACATCCACGATGCGGTCTGCTTAAGCTGGCGAACGACCGTCCGCTTGGTCTTGCGCTTGAATCCGCTCTCGCCCAGACTCATTGGCCTTATATAGGCACTCTCTCACATCGGGCGATGGCCGCCGGGGTTTTGCAGACCTCACAGGCGTTGCAAGGATTCTTCAAGCAACGTGTCTGTCTTGCCTCTTCGACTACAGCCTAGCTCGTCGAGCGCCTCGCCACGCTTGAAGTACATCCTCTGCATCGAAGGCAATGCCACCGCGTGCCAGCTTGGCATCGAGCACCATGCCGTTAATGTCTCAGCCGGCATGCGTGTCGATGGCCCCTAACATGTGCAAAACGCCAACGCCTACCTTCGTGCGGGTCCTAAGGCGCTTGGTGGGGTTCGCTAGCATAATGCAATTTGTTACACTATTTTTTTGACATTAACAAAAAGTGGGGGAAATCTTGAGAACACGTGTGATGGTCAGCGTTGTGGTAGGTGCCGCACTGCTGTCGGGTTGTGTCGCTGCTGATCTGGTTCATCTGGCGGTGCATACCACCGAAGAGGGTTTTTCGGTCAAATACTTTCCGAAGTTGGAAAGGGGAGTCGAAATAGAGCCTTCGCTGAAGGTGGTAACGGCCATGCCTTACAAGCGTCATTTCCTGCGTGATGAAGGCAAATGCAAGTTCGATGGCGTGGTCGTGCCATGGGAGCGGACTTGGCCAGTGCCAGCGCAAAGCGGTGATGGCGGCAGCCAAAATATGCTGCCTCCTGAACCGGGCAAGATTGCTGGGTATGCCAGCGTGATCTACCAACGCACTTGCCCGAATGCAGCGCCTGAAAGCATCTTGCATGTGGGTATTCAAGGCACGGGCGTTTTCGCCAAGCCCGTCATCATTCCTGCCAACTCTGTGGGGGCGCAAGATGTCATGGACACACCCGCCGGCAACCGCCCGCAGTGGTTGCCGCAGGTGATTGAACGACTGGTGGATTTGGCGCCAACCAACCCTGCGGCCAAGCAAGCCGTTGTGATTGCGCAAGACAAGCTGGTGGTGGCATCGCCAGAGATGGCCCCTGCGATCAAAGCTATGGCGCAGTAAGCCGTCGTCGCGTTCAACGGGAAGTCGCGAGTGCGTCACTCTCGTGACGTCTGTGCACGAAGCCCCCTGGAAGGCAGGATGAGTACCGCATTCAGCGCCTTGGAGGGGCTGGACTGCCGAGGCGCTGACATATGCAACTTTGCACTGCGGACTAAGAAAGGTGTCGTATAAGCTGGGGATATTCACCATTGTGAACGACAACACCTTGAGCGAGGCAATCCGAAATACCCGGCAGACTTTGGTCTACGTCGCTCCCGAAAGTGGCTCTAAGGAGCATTCGGAAGCTGCGCGAGCGTGTCAAGGACGCGCTGCGACAGACGCGAGTTATGCGCGTTGCGGCGGCCATCGAGGCGGTCAACCCGCTGCTGCGCGGCTGGGCGAGCTGCTTCAGATGGGCCGAAGTCAAGAACGTGTTGCAGGAACTGGATGGGTGGTTGCGGCGCAAGCTCAAGCTACGTGGGCGCTTGCGCAAGCGCCGGCAGCCCCGTGCCCGAATGCTGATCAAGCGAGTCATAGCCGAGGCGAACGCGCGTGGCGTTCGGGACAACCAACGGACGCGGCGCCTGGTGGCATGCCGGAGCGTCACACCTGAACCGGGCGTGCCCGAAGTCTTACTTCGATTACATGGTGGTATCGCTGGCCGACCTCCACCAGCGACACCAGAATCAGTCAAGAACCGCCGGATGCGGAACCGCACGTCCGGCGGGAGGGCCGAGGGAGCAACCTTTCCTCCTACCCGATTCAGTGATGATGCGTCGCGTGATGGTTCAGATGGGATTCAGCCTTATGCCCCCCGCATTGGCTCTGAGGCGCATGACTGGTGGCTGTTTGCCAGATTTTTTCTACGAAATGGACATAAGGTACGTAGGCCTCAACGTACTTTCGACCGGCAGCCACATCGTTTGGGTCAAACGACTGTTTGTCCGATGCTTCGCGAAACAGCGAGTGGAGGCTAGAACTCACGGCATCGGTAAGCAATTTGCACAAGGCATCGACTGATCCGGTTTTCAAGGCCTGATCGGCGGCAGGCACGGCGGGACCGAGATCCAGTCCTGCCGGCTTCAAACCAGTATACGGCGCGCCTTCTCCGGCCCGATGGATACGCACGAGCGTTTCCAGGAAATGTTCATCGGCCAGGGTCCGCGCCTGCGGACCGAGTTCGCGCACGGCTTGTGCGTGATCGAACGCACTTCGGATGCTCGGTTCGTCTTCAGGGCGCACCCATGGCAGAACCAGGTTGACGTTCTTGTCCGTCAGCGCTTTTTTTCCCAGCAAAACGACTGGGCCGTCCATGGTGTCGCAATGGCCGATACCCCACAAAAATAGCATGCCGGCATCTGTGCTCAAGCCTGGTAGCACATCCCATCCGAACAGATGGGCCCCAGCTCGTTCAACGGCAATCAAGCCAATCAACAAAAAAATCTGGATTCGTCGGGAAGATAGCGTTTTCATGTCGTTAATATTCTGGATTCGTCGGAAAGATGGCGTTTTCACGTCGTTAATATCCCAGCCTGCTGGTGGTGAAGCAATCGGAATAATCTGAAAACCGTCATAAATATGTAGTGCCGCGCCAACAATCCAATTAATTGAATGATGCAATAGCATCGACGGCAATGTAGGCGGGTTTACACAACCCCGTTTCATTCTAGCTGGGTTTGCCATTCTGGCAACAAAATTTTGGTGAGTTCCAAATTCTCACCGTCACTTACCGAAACTCAACTATTTGCAATTGAGTTTTTCTTTCCGTCTCGCGCAGGGCAGGCACCAGGGCGCTCGATGCGACGCCCATCAATCCCCTTTGAGGATATTCATTGTTTGTGCGAAATTAAAACCTGTAGCGTAGTTTCCGCAGTGTGTCCATCAAATCTGATTCATCGAATCCCGTCCGCATGATGTTGATCAGGCAGCCTTCCGCTGTGGTTGCAATCTTCTTCTGTAGACGACGCTGCGCTCGATGCTCGTCGCATCGATTCCGCCCATCGTCGATGCAAGTCGGGATGGAGGTCTCTGGCGGTGCCTATACGATTTAAAAGTTGGCCGATCCTACGGCCCCAGGTCGGGCGCGGCGATACGCTTGCGGCTTGCAAGTCAATAGATTCTGAGACAACGGGCGTCTGAGACGGCTTTTCGGGCCAACCGGTCGGCGGCGCAGCCAGGAGCCAATAGTAAAAAACCGCATAGCTGGGCTCGGTGCGACCCTCTAGGCCAGCTGAGCAGATTGGAAGGTCTTGTCTTGGCGGAGAGGGTGGGATTCGCCTACGTTCTGCAGGCTGCGGTTCGGCTTGCAAGCCGAACCCTTCGAATCCCCCGCGCACGCATGCGTGCTCCTCTCCAAATGAAAAAAGCCCCTTGCGGGGCTTTATTCTTGGCGGAGAGGGAGGGATTCGAACCCTCGGTACGCTCACACGTACGCCTGATTTCGAGTCAGGTACATTCGACCACTCTGCCACCTCTCCTGATTTGGTCGCTTCGCCGCAGAGACTGCAGCAAAGCGCACGATTATATCAGAACCGCTTGAAACTCCAAAAAATTTAACGCGATGCAAGCGCCCTGCACCGGCTCATATTGCGATTCACGTTGTTGTCATAAAGTAAGCCTAGGATTCGGGAATGCAATCTCTATCTCGCAACCCGGCGCCTGATGCCGTAACCCTAGGGCTCGCGGCAATCATCAGTCGCCCCGCTCCCATCGTTTTCTCCAATCCGGAACCCGAAGATAACAGCAGGCAACTATTGTCGCGCCTGAACGAGGTAATCGAACGGCGCCTGCTATATGCCCTGTTCCAGCCAATCATCGACATCCGGCGCGGCGAAATCCTCGGCTATGAAGGCTTGATCCGCGGCCCGTCCGACAGCCCGCTGCACTCGCCGCTCAATCTGTTCAGGGTGGCGGGCGCCAATGGCCTGAGCGTCACGGTCGAGCACCTGTGCCGGCGCATCGTGCTGGAACAGTTCGCGGCGCTGGAACTGCCCGGAAAACTGTTCCTCAACGTCAGTCCCGAATGCCTGATGGACCCTCAGGCCAGGCATGGCGAAACTCTGGATTACATCCACGAAATCGGCATCAATCCGAATCGCGTGATCATCGAGCTGACCGAGAGTCAGCCGACTTACGACTACGAATTGCTGCGTGAAGCGGTCACGCATTATCGCGAGATGGGATTCGAGATTGCCATCGAC
>DATJCV010000267.1:0-10996 GCA_035497775.1 Burkholderiaceae bacterium
TGATGTTGCTGTTTGCCGTCCTGTCCGCGTTTTCCTTCCTGAAGGAGCGTGGTCAGGTGACGCCGGACAAGATTGCCTTTGGCAGCTACAACGCGGTGGAAGGCAAGCGCGTATTCCAGTCATACAACTGCATGGGTTGCCACACGATCGTCGGCAACGGCGCCTATTTCGGACCTGACCTGACCAAGGTGTATGAGCGCGCCGGCCCGGCTTGGCTGGCGGCGTTCCTGCCGTCGGCGGCAAGCTGGCCTACCAGCGCCGCGGTGCGTACCCAGCTACAAAATCCGGCAGCGGCGGCGGAACCCGGCAGCGAGTCGGCGGAAGCCTATTTCAAGCATTATCCGGGCGCTGCCGAGCGGGTCGAGCGGCGCGGCGGCGGCACGAGCTTCATGCCGAACTTGCCGCTCACCAGGGACGAGGTCGGCCATCTGGTGGCCTTCTTGAAATACACCTCGCTGATGAATAACGAAGGCTGGCCGCCCACGCCGAAGGTCGACGGGCTGAAGTTCGTGCAGGCCGTGCATCCGGAAAGAGCGGCGCTAGCCGGTGCCGCCAGGCCGGCGGTGGCTGCCGCGACGCCGGCCGCGACGGCGGCTGCGGTCGATCCGGCCAAGCACGGTGCCAGTCTGGCGCAGGAATACGGCTGCATGTCATGCCATTCCAGCGGCAAGCAGCGGCTGGTCGGTCCGGGCTGGGGCGGCCTGTACGGCATCCAGGAAAAACTGGCTTCCGGTGCCGCCGTTCCGGTGGACGATGCCTATCTGGCGGAGTCGATCCGCGAGCCGGACGCCAAGATCGTCGCCGGCTATCCAGCCGGCGTCATGCCAGCCTATGCCAGCCTGCTCAAGGCAGACGAGGTGGACGCCGTCGTCGCCTACATCCGTAGCCTGAAGGGAGAATGACGATGATCAAGATCCAGTATGAAACCCAGCGTCTGAGCCTGCGCTTCTTCCTGCTCATGCTGGTGCTGTTCCTGGTCCAGGTCGGCTTCGGGCTGGTGCTGTCGGCGCAGCAGGTCGATCCGACGCTGCTGGCGGGCGTGCTGAATTTCAACGTGATGCGGGCCGAGCACCTTAACCTCGGCATCATCTGGATTTTGGCTGGCTTCATCGGCACCATCCTGTTTGTCGGGCCATTGCTGTCCGAGCGCGAGCTGGCGGCGCCGTGGCTGATCAAGTTCCTGTTCGTGGCGCTGGTGGCGGTGGTGATCTGGAACGTCTTCACACAAGTGCTGGCGCAGTACGGCATCGCCGGCTGGTGGCTGGGACAGCCGTGGTTTCAGGAAGGGCTCGAATACCTGGAAGCCGGCCGTCTGGCCGATATCGTGATCCTGATCGGCTTTGCGATCCTGAGCTATGTCGTGCTCAGGACCTTCCCGCCGCTGCGCAAATGGAACGAGATCCATTGGGGCCTGGGGCTGGGGGTGGCGGCGCTGACCCTGGTCTGGGTGTTCGGCCTGTTCTTCATCGAACGCCTGGATGTGAGCGAATACTTTCGCTGGTATGTAGTGCATTACTGGGTCGAGGGCGTGTGGGAAGTGATCCACATCAGCTTGGTCGGCTTCCTGCTGGTACTGATGTTCCGGGCCGACGTCAAGACCGTGGGTTATGCCGTGTTCTGGGGCGTGACCATGGTATGGCTGTCCGGCCTGTTGGGCAACGCCCACCATTATTTCTGGATCGGCACGCCCGAATTCTGGCAGTTCTGGGGTTCGCTTTTTTCCGCGCTGGAGCCATTGCCGCTGATCTTCTGTTTCTGGCATATCTATCTGGATGCGCACCACGATCGCCGGCCGCTGGAAAACGCTCCCGCGTTCTACTTCATCCTCGGCTCGGTGATCCTGGAACAGGTCGGCGCCGGCATCCTGGGCTTCACCATGACCTTTGCGCTGACCAACGTCTGGTCGCACGGCACCTGGGTGACACCGAGCCACGCCCACCTGGCGCTGTTCGGCACCTTTGGCATGCTGGGAATCGCCGCCGCCTATTATGCGATTCCGCTCCTGCGCAAGGCGCCGGCTTTCGACCAGCGCATGGGACGCCTAGCCTTCTGGCTGGTGTTCGTCGGCATGCTGGGCATGGCGTTCGCGTTTGCCATTGGCGGCACGGTTCAGGTTTTCGTCTACCGTACACTGGGGCTGGACTGGTTCGGCGGCGACGTGTTCCCGGCCATGGGCTTGTTCAAGCTGCTGGTGCCGGTATTCGGCATGGTGTTCACTATCGGCGCCGGGGTGCTGGTGTTCGATCTGGTGACGCTCGGGCGCGGCGCCAGGGCCGTAGCGCCGGCCAGAATGTCGGCCGCCGCGGGTGAGGCCGAGACCGATTGGCACGGAGTGTCCGCGGCGCCGGCAAGGGGCTGGGCGCGGCCGCTGAGCGGCTACGAAACCGGTATCTGGCTGCTGGGAATGTGGGTGTTTGGCGCGGTGATCACGTTCGGTCTGCTTAGCTTCAACCTGCCGCGGGTGCAGGCGGGCGACCCGACGCTGCCGTACCTGATGGCCGGGATCGGCTATCCGGGACTGCTGCTGGTGACCCTCCTGTTCGTCTGGCGCTTCCTGAGTTCGCTGGAAGCGCGCGGCTTGACTGCCGCGCCGACGGCCGAAGTCATCGCGGCGATCGGCGCGCCGGTAGCGGTTGGTACATAAAGCGCCGCGCGATACGAAGGGCGGCCCGGCCCGATGAGCCGGATCGCCCGTTGCCGCGTATCGGGGTAGCGCAGTCTCGTCCTGGGTAAGCCGCCGCGGGACGCTCAGTAGGCAGCCGGTGCCAGCAACTGGTTGACCGGCGCCAGATCCTCTTCCCGCAGCGAGCCGGCTGCCGCTTTCAGGCGCAAGCCGTTCATCAGCGTGTCGTAGCGAGCCCTGGCCAGGTCGCGCCGGGTCGAATACAGCTGCTGTTCGGCGTTCAGCACATCGATGTTGATGCGCACGCCGACCTGGTAGCCGAGTTTATTCGATTCCAGTGCCGACTGGCTGGACACTTCGGCCGCTTCCAGTGCCCGCACCTGGGCCAGGCCGTTGTTGACGCCGGCAAATGCCTGCCGCGCCGCCTGTGCCGAGGTCCGTTGGGTAAACAGCAGGTCGTTGCGGGCCTTGTCTTCCAGCGCAATTGCTTCGCGCACCTTGCTGTCGACCGCAAAGCCGGAAAACAGCGGAATCGACCATTGCACGCCGACCGCGTTCGAGGTCAAGCTGCCGCCGGTCGGGCTCAGGATGCTCGACTGGCCGCTGTTGCTGTGACTGCGGCTGGCGACCAGGTCGACGGTCGGATAATGGCCGGCACGGTTACGCTTGATTTCGCGCTTGGCGATTTCCAGCGTCAGTTGCTGGCGCAATACTTCGTAATTCTGGTTTTCGGCGCTCGCCACCCACAGGTTGAGCTGTGACGGCTCCGGCGCCGACAGCTTGACGCCTTTGCGCAGCGGTGCCAGTTCCGCCGGTGCATCACCGACGATCTGCTGCAAGGCGGCGCGCTTGACTTCGAGGTCGCTCTGCGCGGCGATCTGCTGCGCCACGCCCAGGTCAAAGCGCGCCTGCGCTTCGTTGGTGTCGGTGATGGTGGCGGTACCGACTTCGAAATTGCGCTTGGCGGACGCCAGCTGTTCGCTGATGAAGGCTTGCTGCTGCTGGAGAAAGACCAGCGTGTCCTGTGCCGCCAGCACATCGAAATAGGCTTGCGACACGCGCACGATCAAGTCTTGCTGGGCTTGCGCGAATTGGGTGTCGGCCAGCACCACCGCCAGCTTGCTCTGTTGATAGGTTTCCCAGCTGCCCAGGTTGAACACCGGTTGTGACAGCGAAAGGCGGTAGCTGTTGGCTGAATAGTCCGCGCTGCCGCTGGTGTCGGAATTGTTGCGGCTATAGCTGCCGCTGAGTGCGACGCCGGGCAACAGCGCCGCGCGGCCCTGTACCGATTTTTCCTGCCCCGCCTGCTGCGCCGAGCGGGCGCTGGCGTAGACCGCATCGTTGGCCAGCGCCTGGCTGTAGATCTGCAGCAGGTCGGCGGCCTGCCCATGCGAGGCGAGCAGCGGGCCGGAAAATAGCGCGGCGATCAGCGGGGCGATAAGGCGATTGCGCATACGATGAATTCTCCGGAGGCGATAGGTAGGAGCAGCAGATGGAAATTAATAAGTAGCCATTTCGGGATCAACCTGCAGCGCCCACGCATGCATGCCACCGCTCAGATTGTAAATCCCGGTAAAGCCTTGCCGTTCCAGAAAGGCGGCGACCTGCAGGCTGCGCGCGCCATGATGGCAGATACAGACGATAGTGGCGCTCGGATCGAGTTGCGCCAGCTGCTGCGGGATGGTGTGCATCGGCAGCAGCTGCGCTCCGTCGAGATGGCAGGTCTCGAATTCCCACGGTTGCCTCACATCCAGCAGCAGCGGCGCCGGGCGCGACGCATCGTCGAGCCAGGCGGCCAATTGCGGCGCGCTGATGTCCAGCATGGGCTTCCTCAGAATTTGAAGGCTGACGGCAGCGTCGCGTCGCGCAATGGCTTGATGTCGGTTTCAAACAGCGTCAGCGTGCTGAACGCGGTGTCGGTGGTGCGCGTGATCAGCTGCGCGGTCATGGCTGGCGCCTGGCCCAGGACCGCCAGCAGGCGGCCGCCGGCTTTCAATTGCTGCAGGAAGCGGTCCGGCAAAACCGGCAAGGAACCGGAAATCACGATCACGTCCCACTGCGGCGTTGCCGGGCCGGCTGCCGGCCAGCCGTGGGCGCCATTGCCCAACGCGACCTCGACATTGGAAATGCCGTAGGCAGCCAGATTTTTTTCGGCCAGCGCCTTTAATTCCGGCTCGATTTCAACGCTGGTCACCTGCCGCCCCATATATGCCAGCAGCGCCGCCATATAGCCGGAACCGGCGCCGATTTCGAGCACCGTTTCGTGTTTCTTGACGGCCGCCTCCTGCAGGATGCGCGCCTCGAACTTGGGCATCAGCATGTTGGCGCCGCAGGGTAGCGGGATTTCGCAGTCGGCGAAGGCCAGGCTGCGGTAGGCCGCCGGCACAAAATCCTCGCGCCGCACTACCTGCAGCAAATCCAGCACATCCTGGACCAGTACATCCCAAGGACGGATCTGCTGCTCAATCATGTTGAAGCGGGCTTGTTCAATGTTCATGTCAGTGTTTGCAGGAAGAAAGGATTCGCCATTCTATCAAAGGGGGGTGTCGAATTCGGCTGCGGGCGGCACGCTGCCGGCCGCTCGCCGACGCTGCGCCCAGGCTGCCAGATCATCCAGATAGGTGTAGATCACCGGCACCACCACCAGCGTCAGCAGCGAGGAGGTGATGATGCCGCCGATCACCGCCTGGCCCATCGGCGCGCGTTGCTCGGAGCCTTCCGCCAGGCCGAAGGCGAGCGGCACCATGCCGAACACCATCGCCAGCGTCGTCATCAGGATCGGCCGCAGCCGCACGTGGGCCGCTTCCAGCAGCGCGGCGCCGCGTTCCATGCCGTCGCGCCGGGCCTGGTTGGCAAAGTCGACCAGCAGGATGGCGTTCTTGGTCACCAACCCCATCAGCATGATGAAACCGATGATCGAGAAGATGTTCAAGGTGGAGCGGAACAGCATCAGCGCCAGGAACACGCCGATCAGCGTCATCGGCAGCGCCGACATGATCGCCAGCGGCTGCAGGAAACTGGCGAACTGCGAAGCTAGGATCATGTAGATGAAGATGATCGCCAGGGCCAGCGCCGATAGCGCGTAACCGAACGATTCCTGCATGTTCTTGGTGGCGCCGCCGATCTGGTAGCGATAACCAGGCGGCCAGTGGATGCTGTCGAGCGCCTGCTTGACGTCGGCATTGACTTCGCCGGCCGAGCGCTGGGCGACGTTGGCTGACAGTTCCACCTCGCGGTTCAGATCGCGCCGGTTGATCTGGTTGGCGCCGGTCGAGGGGCGGATGTCGGCCACCTGGCGCAGCGGCACCATCTTGGGTGAACCATCGGCATTGCTCTGGCTGGAAGCCAGCATCAGGCGCGACAGGTCTTCGGTCGTATTGCGGTCATCCGGTGCCAGGCGCACGTTGACGTCATAGTTTTCGTCATCCGGGGCACGCCAGCTGCTGGCCGCTTCGCCCGCCAGCAGCGGCCGCAGCGCGCCGCCGATCTGCGCCACGCCGATGCCGAGATCGGCCGCCAGTTCGCGCTTGGGCTGCACCGAGATGGTCGGTTTTTCCGCCTTCAGGTTGGAATCCAGGTCGACCAGCCCGGGGATCGCCTGCAGCTTGGCCTGGGCCTGGCTCGACAGCGTTGCCAGCTGCTTCAAGTCGCTGCCCAGCAGCGACAGCCGCAGCTGCTTGTTGTCGCCGCCGACGCCATCCATGGCGCCGATGTGGGTCACCGTGATGCCGGCGATTTGCGACAGCCGCGCGCGCAATAACGGCGTCATCTGTTTCGTGCTGCGCGCGCGCTGTTCGCGCGGCACCAGCCGCACATAGACACTGGCGTAGCTTTTACCTTGCGAGGTGCCGGTATTGACGGTGCTGTAGATGTCGCGCACTTCCGGGAATTCACGCAGTACCGCTTCCACCTGGTGCGTTTTCGCTTCGGTCAGTTCCAGCGAGGAGCCGACCGGGGTGTAGAAGGTGACCCCGGTTTCGGAATAATCCGCCTGCGGCACGAACTCGGTGCCGATCAGGCCGGCGGCCGGAATCGCCAGTCCGGCGAAAAAGGTCAGCAGCGCGATCGCCAGGGTCAACAGGCGGTGCCGCAGCGACCATTTGAGCAGATGCTGATAGCCGTCCGATAGCCATTGCACGCCGTGTTCAAACTGTTCCAGCAGGCGGCCGATGCTGTTGGCATACCAGCCGCGCCGGATGCGCTTGCCGTGCTCGTCGTGCTGCAGCGCCGGATCGGGCCAGATCGAGGACAGCATCGGGTCCAGCGTAAAGGACACGAACATCGAAATCAGCACCGCCGCCGCGACCGTGATGCCGAACTGGTGGAAGAAGCGGCCGATGATGCCGCCCATGAAGCCGACCGGCAGGAACACCGCGACGATCGACAGCGTAGTGGCCAGCACCGCCAGGCCGATCTCGGCCGTGCCTTCCAGTGCCGCCGTCTTGTGATCCTTGAGTTTGCCGCCGACCGTCATGCCGGCATGGCGCACGATGTTTTCGCGCACCACGATGGCGTCGTCGATCAGCAGGCCGACGCACAGCGACAGCGCCATCAGCGTGATCATGTTGATGGTGAAGCCGAACATGTTCATGAACAGGAAGGTGCCGATCAGCGCCACCGGCAAGGTGAGGCCGGTGATCACCGTCGAGCGCCACGAATTCAGGAACAGGAACACGATCAGGATGGTCAGCGCCGCGCCTTCCAGCAGGGTTTGCCGCACGTTTTGCACGCCGACCCGGATCTGCCGCGAACCGTCACGGATGACTTCCGTTTTGACGCCTGGATGCAGCGCCTGCATGCGCGGCTCCAGCTCCTTCAAGGCCGCCATCAAGCCGTCGGCGACGTCGATCGTGTTTTGCCCCTGCGCCTTCAGGATGTTCAGCGCCATGGTGCGCTGACCGTTGTACAGCGCCAGGCTTTCCTGCTCCTCCTGGCCGTCGACCACGTTGGCGACCTGTGCCAGCGTGACCGGCTGGCCGCCGCGGCGGGCGACAATGATGTTGGCGAAATCCAGGGGATTGCGGATGCGGCCCTGCACCTGGACGATTTTTTCGTCGGCCAGCGAGCGGATGGCGCCGGTCGGCAATTCCTGGTTTTCGTTGCGCACCGCGCTGATGATCTGGTCGATGCCGATGCCGAGCGCCTCCATCGCGACCGGGTTGACGTAAATGTCGATTTCACGCTTGACGCCGCCCACCAGCGCAACCGAGCCGACCCCGCGCACATTTTCCAGGCGCTTCTTGACGACCTGGTCGGCGATGGTGGTCAGTTCGCGCAAGCTGCGCTGCTGGCTCGCGCCCGGATCGTTGTTGACCGCGACCGAGAAAATCGGCTGGTCGGCTGGATCGTAGCGCGTGATGCGCGGCTCCTTGACTTCCTTGCGAAAGGCCGAGCGGATCAACGCCACTTTTTCCCGCACGTCCTGCGCCGCCTGCGCCGGATCGACGGTCAGCACGAACTCGATGATGACCACCGATGAGCCTTCGTACGAGCGCGAGGTCAGGGCGTTGATGCCATTGACGGTATTGACCGCTTCTTCGATCTTGCGGGTGATGTCGGACTCGACCGTTTCCGGCGACGCGCCCGGATAGTCGGTCTGGACCACCACCACCGGAAAGGTGACGTCGGGAAACTGGTCGACGCGCAGGTTCTTGTAAGAAAACAGGCCCAGCACCACGAACGCCAACATCATCATGGTTGCCAGCACGGGATTGCCGATACTGATGCGGGTAAACCACATGGGTCAGCTCCGTTTCGCCGTGGATGTGGCGTGTGCCGGCCGGCCGGCGCCCATGTCGATGCTGCTCGACTGCCCGCGGTGCGCCCTCATTGGGTGACCGCCATGCTCTTGGTGTCTGCCAGCGGGGTCGTGCCGGCAGGCGCCTGCGGCAAGCGGACCGGCGTGCCGAATGGCAGGTTACCGAGATTGGTCTTGACGATTTGCGCGCCGGATGCCAGGCCGGCGGTGATTTCAACCGCGGCTCCGTGTTCGTCGCGCCCGTGCATGCCAAGCGTGACCATTTTTTGTGCCAGCTTGCCGCCTTCAATCGCATACACCCAGGGCTTGCCGGCCGTGCTTTGCAGGGCCGATTGCGGCACCGTCAGCACGCCGGACTTGTCGGCCAGCGTTAGCTGCGCTTCGGCAAACATGCCGGCCCGCAGGGTGCCGTGCGGATTGTCGACCCGGATATAGGTCATGATCGAACGCGAGCCGGACTCGGTCGCCGGGTTGATGCGCACCACGGTGCCTGGCACCGGATCGGCCAATCCTTCGATGCCGACCTGGACCGGCTGTCCGATCGCAATCCGCATGATCTCGGAGGCTGGCACCGCCGCCGCCAGTTCCAGCTGGCGCAGGTCGACGATGTCCAGCAGGCGGTTGTCCGGTGCCACCTTTTCGCCCGGCTGCACCGTGCGGCTGCTGACCAGGCCGGACAGCGGCGCCCGGATCACGGTGTCGGCGAGCGATTTGCGTGCCGCATCCAGCGCACCGCGTGCCGAATCGAGGTTGGCCTGGGCGATTTCATACTGGCTGGCGGCGGTGGTATAGGCATTTTGCGAAATGAAACCCTTGGCCACCAAGGCCTGGTTATTGTCGCGCGTCTTGGCGGCGATATCCAACTGGCCGCGTGCCGCTTGCAGCGCCCCCTGCGCCTGATCGACGCGGGCCTGGTATTCACTTGGATCCATGGTCAGCAGCACCTGGCCGCTGCTCACCGCCGCACCTTCGCGCACCATGACTTCGCGCACCTGGCCAGCGACGCGGGCCTTGACCGCGACCTGGTTCAAGGCGCGCAGCGAACCGGTGAGCGCCATGGTCTGGCGCAGATCGCGCGCTTGCACCACGGTCAGGTCGCCCGGCAGGAATTCCAGCGTGGCCGGCGCGGTGGCGTTGATGGCGGCGGCCGGCGCCGGCTGCGGGCGTTTTTTAAGAGCCATGGCGCCCGCCGCCGCGGCGGCGGCGACCAGCAGGATGATCCAGAAGGTACGGCGTTTCAGCATGAAGAATCCATTATTGTTTTGTCGTGGCGGGGGCAGGGCGGGTCTTTTCCAGCAGTCCGTACAGGCATACGTCGATAAAGCTGTCCAGGTATTCCTGCGGCGGCGCTTGCCCGGCGCAGGTATTGGGCGAGTGTTTCGACAGCATCAGCATCAGCATCGGCGCCACCACCACACTGGCGAGCGTACTTGGGTTGGCCGGGCGAAATTCGCCGCGGGCGATGCCGCGTTCCAGCATGCGGACGATGATGGCAGAGCCGCGCGCGATCACTTCTTCCTGGTAGAAGCTTGCTAGGGTCGGGAAATTGCCGGATTCGGCAATCATCAGCTTGCTGATGCCGGCCAGAGGCGTGTCGCCGATGCGCCGCCACCAGCCCAGCATGATGTCGCGAAACAGCCACGCGCTGTCACCCGCATAGGAATCGATCACCTGTTCCGCCGCGCCGATCAGCGGCACGATGTTGGCGCGCACCACCGCCTTGAACAACTCTTCCTTGTTGGCAAAATACAGGTACAAGGTGCCTTTCGACACGCCGGCTTGCCTGGCCACGTCTTCCAGCCGGGTTGCGGCGTAGCCGCGTTGCACGAACTGATCCATCGCGGCCGCCAGCAGCTCTTGCGGACGCGCGTTCTTGCGGCGCGTCCAGCGTGGCGGGTGGTTAGCGGCGGAGGACATCGGAGAGTGGCTTGGCGGGTAACTTACTTTCGAGTCAGCAATATAAGTGGCATTTTCGACCTCGTCAAGATTGCCGGGAAATGGTTGCCACAGATGGGCTTGGCGCAACAAAGGCTTGCAGGCTGCATCCGGAAGCATGGGCGATTGCCGGTAGAATTGCTGCATTCCTGTTGATTTGGCGAGTCGTCTATGAGTTGGATGAAAAAATGGCAAGCCTGGCTGCTAATCGTGCTGTTGCTGGCTGCGGGCGGTGGCGCTTACCAGTATTGGGCGCAGAAAACGGCCGCGCCACAATACAAGACCGTCAAAATCGAAAAAGGCGCGATTACCGCCACCGTGGCAGCCTCCGGTACCTTGACCCCGGTGGTGTCGGTGCAGGTCGGTTCGCAAGTATCCGGCCAGTTGAAGGAAATTCTGGTCGATTTCAACAGCGAAGTGAAAGCAGGCCAGCTGATTGCGCGGATCGATCCCGAAACCTTCGAATACAAGGTGCGGCAGGCCCAGGCCGACCTGGATGCGGCGTGGGCCCAGGTGCAGACCCAGCAGGCCACCATCGCCGCCCAGCGCTCGGAAGTGGCGCGCAATGAGATCACGTCGGCCGATGCCAGGAGCGATTTCGAGCGCAAGCAGCAACTGCTGGAAAAAGGCTTCATCTCGACCGCGGACCGCGACAAGGCGCGCGCCGTGTATAACGCTGC
>DATJCV010000268.1:0-1624 GCA_035497775.1 Burkholderiaceae bacterium
GACATGCTGGACGGCCAGATCGACACCCTGCATTTCGACGAAGCCTGGCTGCCGCACGCCACCTTCCACGAGTTCTACCAGGACATGCACGCGATCGGCAAGAACCGCCCGCGCGCCAAGGAATCGCTGATCTTTTCGACGCAGTCGACCCACAAGCTGCTGGCCGGGCTGTCGCAGGCGTCGCAAATCCTGGTGCGCGAATCGGAAGCGGTCAAGCTCGACCAGGACGCCTTCAACGAAGCCTACCTGATGCACACCTCGACCTCGCCGCAATACGCGATCATCGCTTCCTGCGACGTCGCCGCCGCCATGATGGAGCCGCCCGGCGGCACCGCGCTGGTCGAGGAAAGCATCCTCGAAGCGCTCGATTTCCGCCGCGCGATGAAAAAGATCGACCAGGAATGGGGCAGCGACTGGTGGTTCCAGGTGTGGGGCCCGGACACTTTTTCCGAAGACGGCATCGGTTCGCGCGAAGACTGGATCATCCGCGCCGAGGACAACTGGCACGGCTTCGGCAACCTCGCGCCGGGCTTCAACATGCTGGACCCGATCAAGGCCACCATCGTCACCCCTGGCCTGGGGATGGACGGCCAGTTCGACGATACCGGCATCCCGGCCTCGATCGTCACCAAATACCTGGCCGAGCACGGCGTCATCATTGAGAAGTGCGGGCTGTATTCGTTCTTCATCATGTTTACCATCGGCATCACCAAGGGCCGCTGGAACACGCTGCTGACCGCGCTGCAGCAGTTCAAGGACGACTACGACAAGAACCAGCCGATCTGGCGCATCCTGCCGGAATTCGCCGCCGCCAATCCGCGCTATGAAAAGATCGGCCTGTACGACCTGTGCCTGCAAATCCACAGCTTCTACAAGTCGCACGACGTCGCGCGCCTGACCACGGAAATGTACCTCTCCGACATGCAGCCGGCGATGAAGCCCTCGGACGCGTTCGCCCAGATGGCGCACCGCGAGATCGACCGCGTGCCGATCGACGAGCTGGAAGGCCGCATCACCTCGATCCTGCTGACGCCCTACCCGCCCGGCATCCCGCTCTTGATCCCGGGCGAGCGCTTCAACAAGACCATCGTCGACTACCTGAAGTTCGCGCGCGATTTCAACGAGCGCTTCCCCGGGTTCGAGACTGACGTGCATGGGCTGGTGAAGCGGGAAGTCGACGGCCGGCGCGGGTATTTCGTGGATTGCGTGCGGCAGTAGCTGGGCTTGCACTTCCCGGCGGCTGCCGCAAGGCGCCGTGTCGGAGCCGAGGTTGAATGAAAATGGGCACCCTTGCGGTGCCCATTTTCTTTTGTCGCGCCGCCTGCGCCGATGCGACCTTATGGCCTGTCCTACCGATCCGATTTACTGACACTTGAATTTCATTGATCTGCAGGTGTCGGCGTGACCCTTGGCGCAGGTGATTTCCCGATCTATATTCCGCCCCCATGGTAGTTGGAGGGATCACAGACTTATCCACCGCCGCACAGTCGGCCTATGAAAACCTCACCGTTGTATTTCCTACAAGCAAGGAGTATGGTTTTGTATTTGTAGGCTCCCGTGTTACTTAGACGGGGCCAAAACGTGGAGCCTTTATGACGGATGTGCCGTTTTATTTAGATTGGGC
>DATJCV010000269.1:0-5950 GCA_035497775.1 Burkholderiaceae bacterium
GTGGATTTCCAATTCGCCGATCGCCGACGTCTTCGTAGTCTGGGCCAAGGATGACGACGGCGCGATCCGCGGCTTCGTGCTGGAAAAGGGCTGGCAGGGGCTATCGGCGCCGGCGATCCACGGCAAGGTCGGCTTGCGCGCCTCGATCACTGGCGAAATCGTGCTCGACAATGTGTTTTGCCCGGAAGAAAACGCGTTTCCCGAAGTGCGCGGCTTGAAGGGGCCGTTCACGTGCTTGAACTCGGCGCGCTACGGGATCGCCTGGGGCGCGCTGGGCGCGGCCGAGGATTGCTGGCACCGCGCGCGCCAGTACGTGCTCGATCGCACCCAGTTCGGTAAACCCTTGGCGGCCAACCAGTTGATCCAAAAGAAGCTGGCCGACATGCAAACCGAGATCGCGCTCGGGCTGCAAGGTTGCCTGCGGCTGGGGCGGATGAAGGACGACGGCAGCGCGGCGGTCGAGATCACCTCGCTCTTGAAGCGCAATTCGTGCGGCAAGGCCTTGGACATCGCGCGGCTGGCGCGCGACATGATGGGCGGCAACGGCATCAGTGACGAATTCGGCGTCGCCCGCCATCTGGTCAACCTCGAAGTGGTCAACACCTATGAAGGCACGCACGACATCCATGCGCTGATCCTGGGCCGCGCGCAAACCGGCATCGCGGCGTTTTGAGGGCCTGCAGACGCACATATACTCCTTATTCTGACCACTATTTCCGCCCTTAAAATGGCTATTATTTCGACATACTCCAATCTTGGCATGCCGGGATCGTGCAGCAAGAACCGTACTCGAACCATCGACAATTGATAGACAGAAGGCACTGAGGACATGGACCTGAACTTCACCACCGCCGAACAGGCATTCCGCCAAGAGGTGCGGGATTTCCTGGCGCAATCGCTGCCGGCCGACATCAGCCACAAGGTGCACAACGGCCTGATCCTGGAGCGCGACGACTACGTGCGCTGGCAGCGCATCCTGCATGCGCAGGGCTGGGGCGGCTCGGCGTGGCCGGTGGAATTCGGCGGCACCGGCTGGAACGCGGTGCAGCAATACATCTTCGAGGAAGAAAGCGCAGCCGCCGGCGCGCCGCGCGCGATCCCGTTCGGCCTGAAGATGGTGGCGCCGGTGATCATGGCATTCGGCTCGCAAGAACAGCAGCAACGTTTCCTGCCGAAGATTCTGGCGGCCGAAGAATGGTGGTGCCAGGGCTATTCGGAACCCGGTTCCGGTTCCGACCTGGCGTCAGTGAAAACCCGTGCCGAGCGCATCCGCGCCGATGATGGCGAGTTCTACCTGGTCAACGGCCAGAAAACCTGGACCACGCTCGGCCAGTACGCCGACTGGATTTTCTGCCTGGTGCGCACCGACCCGGCCGCCAAGGCGCAGCGCGGCATTTCGTTCTTGCTGATCGACATGAAGACGCCCGGCATCACGGTGCGGCCGATCATCACGATGGACGGCGCGCACGAAGTCAATGAAGTCTGGCTGGAAAACGTGCGCGTGCCGGCGGCCAACCTGATCGGCGAGGAAAACGCCGGCTGGACCTACGCCAAGTTCCTGCTCGGCCACGAGCGCACCAACATCGCCGGCATCGGCATCGCCAAGCGCGAACTGGCGCGGCTAAAGCGCATCGCCATGCAGGAAACCAAGAACGGCGCACCGCTCTTGCGCGACCCGCTGTTCGCGGCGCGCATCGCGCAAGTCGAAATCGACCTGACAGCGCTGGAAATCACCAACCTGCGCGTGCTGTCGGCCGAAGCGGAGCGCCGCGCGCCGGGGCCGGAAGCGTCGATCCTGAAGGTCAAGGGCACCGAAATCCAGCAGGCAATCACCGAACTGCTGGTGCATGCGGCCGGCCCGTACGCGCTGCCGCTGCGGCGCGAAGCGATGGCCGCCGGCTTCCAGGGCGACCAGGTGGGACCGGCTTACGCCGCACCGCTGGCCGCGAATTACATGAACATGCGCAAGCTGTCGATTTACGGCGGCTCGAACGAAATTCAAAAGAACATCATCGCCAAGATGATTTTGGGAATTTAAGGCAACGCTGGTCACGCATAAACACATCATTTCCACGCAAACCGGGCCGAAGGCTGAAGCTTCGCGGAACGGCCAAGCGGGAATGATGTGAATCAAGCACTTGTTGAGCGCGCAATGCGCTTCGGCAAACCGCCTCATCTGGACACGACTCGGGAACACATATGGATTTCACCTTCAGCGAAGAACAGCAGATGCTGCTGGAAACCACGCGCCGCTTCGTCGCCGGCGACATCGGCTTCGACGCGCGGCGGCAGTCGCTCGCGGCGGCAGAAGGCTTCAGCCGCGCCGCCTGGCAGGGCTTCGCCGACCTGGGCCTGCTGGCGCTGCAGGTGCCGGAAGCCGACGGCGGACTCGGCGGCAGCGCGCTCGATACGATGCTGGTAATGAATGCATTGGGCGAAGGCCTGGTGCTGGAACCGTACCTGGCCAGCGCGGTGCTGGCGACCAAGGCCATCGCCGCGCTCGGCAGCGACCAGCAGCGCGCGCGGCTGTTGCCGGCGCTGGCCGCCGGCGAAGCGATCGCGGTGCTGGCGCACGACGAACCGGCAACCCGCTTCGAGCCGCTGGCGATCGGAACCCGCGCCGTGCCGCATGCCGACGGCTACCTGCTATCCGGCCACAAGAGCGTGATCGGGCATGCGCCATCGGCCGATACGCTGCTGGTGAGCGCGCGCCTCGAAGAGAAGGACCGCGCTACGCTCGGCGTATTCGAGGTGCCGCGCGACGCCGCCGGGCTGCACATCAGCAGCTATCGCACCGTCGACGGCGTGGCCGCCGGCGACATCCGATTCGAGCAAGTCCAGTTGGCGGCCGGCGCGCTGCTGGGCAAGGACAACGCGGACGCCGGCGCCGCGCTGTCGGCGGTCCTGGATGCCGGACTGGCCGCGGTCTGCGCCGAAGCGGTCGGCGCGCTGGATCGGGTGCTGGCGGCCACCGTCGAATACACCCGCACCCGCAAGCAGTTCGGCGTGCCGATCGCCAGCTTCCAGGCATTGCAGCACCGGATGGCGGACATGGTGCTGCATATCGAACAGGCACGCTCGATGAGCTATCTGGCGGCGGTGCGCTGCCAGGAGCATGATCCGGCGGCGCGCGGCGCCGCGCTGTCGGCGGCCAAGGTGGTGATCGGCCAGGCCTGCCGCTTCGTCGGCCAGCAGGCGGTGCAGCTGCACGGCGGCATGGGCGTTTCCGACGAACTCGACGTCAGCCATTACTTCAAGCGGCTGATGGCGATCGAACTGCAGTTCGGCAGCACCGACTGGCACCTGGAGCGCTACGCGCGCCAGTTGTAAGCAGCTTCCAGCTGCCCTAATGCCGTTCCTGTTCGTCCTTGGCGAGCGGGACGGCTGCCCCGGCGCTGCGTTTGCGCAGCCGCATATTCAATGCTTCCACCATGACCGAAAACGCCATCGCCGCATAGACATATCCTTTCGGCACATGGTGGCCGAAGCCATCCGCGATCAGCACCACCGCCACCACCACCAGGAAGGCCAGCGCCAGCATCTTGATGGTCGGATGCTCGGACACGAAGCGCCCGATCGGCGCCGCGAACAGCATCATCAGTGCCACCGACACCACTACCGCGGCGATCATCACCTCGATCTGGTCCGCCATGCCGACCGCCGTGATGATCGAATCGAGCGAAAACACGATGTCGATCACCATGATCTGCAGGATCACCGCGGCGAATGTCGCCGCCACCTTGCCGGCCCCATGCTCGCCGCTGCCTTCCAGCGTCTGATGGATTTCGCCGACGCTTTTCCACAATAGAAACAGGCCGCCGGCAATCAGGATCAGCGCGCGTCCCGACATTTCGTACCCCAGCACCGTAAACAGCGGCGCGGTGAAGCCGATGATCCAGGACAGCGTCAGCAGCAAGCCGATGCGCATGAACATCGCGGCGAACAGGCCCAGGCGGCGCGCCACCTCCCGCTGATGGGGCGGCAGCTTGTCGACCAGGATCGAAATGAAGATGATGTTGTCGATGCCCAGCACCAGTTCAAGTGCAGTCAGGGTGGCGAATGCCATCCACACTTGCGGATCGGTCAGCAGTTCCAGCATGAAAAATCCTGGCAAAAAATGAATGAAGCCGACATGGTAGCGCTATTCAATTTCATTAAAAAGCGAAGATAATTGAAAGATTACTTCGGAAAAACAGAAATATGAAATCAGCAACCCTGAATTTCCGTCACCTCTATTACTTCTGGGTGGTGGCCCAGGAAAGCAGCGTCACGGCCGCCGCCGCCCGGCTCGGTGTGGCGGTGCAGACCATCAGCACCCAGCTCGGCCTGCTCGAGCAGTCGCTCGGCAAGTCGCTGTTGGCGCCGCAGGGCCGACGCCTGGCCCCGACCGAGGCCGGGCGCACCGCGCTGGCGTATGCCGACCAGATCTTCCTGCTGGGCGAGCAGATGCAGGAGGCGCTGGCCGAGGGCGATCGCAGCGGCGCCATGCGGTTGACGGTCGGCATCTCGAATTCGCTGCCGAAACTGATCGCCCATCGCCTCCTGGAGGCGGCGCTGCGGCTGCCGCAGGCGATTCGGCTGCTGTGCTACGAAGACCAGTTCGAATCGCTGCTGGCCGATCTGGCGCTGCACAAGCTGGACGTGGTGCTGGCCGACCGCCCTGTCAGTCCCGGTAGCGCGCTGCGCGTCTTCAGCCATCTGCTGGGCGAGAGCGAACTGACGCTGTTCGGCACGCCCGAACTGGCGGCCCGCTACGGCCCCGGCTTTCCGGGCAGCCTGAACGGCGCGCCGTTGTTGCTGCCGACCCGCAACAACGCGATGCGCGGCCGCATCGAGCAATGGTTCGAGGCCGGCGGCCTGCGTCCGCAGGTGACCGGTGAATTCGAAGACAACGCGCTATTGAATACTTTCGGCCGCAGCGGGCGCGGCCTGTTTTTCGCACCGGCAGCGATGGCCGAGGAAGTGGCGGACCAGCTCGGCGCGCTACCGGTCGGCGTCATCGCGCAATTGCGCGAGCCGGTGTATGCGATCTCCAGCGAGCGCAAGATCCGCCATCCGGCGGTCGAGGCGATCCTGTCGGCGCCGCACGGTGGCCTGTTCGCGCCGCCGGAACGCCTGATCCGGCCGCCTCTTCAGCGCGCCACCGGAAAGTCGAAGTAGGTCTCCGGAAACGGCTCCCGATCGAGGGTGAAATGCCACCATTCCTTGTCGTAATTGCGAAAACCATGCTTGGCCATCGCCTGCAGCAATAGCGCCCGGTTGCACTGCGCCAGCGGCCCGACATCCGGACTGGCGGTATGCGAGCGTTCCTCGAAGCAATCGTAGCCGGTGCCCATGTCGATGCCGCCGTCGGCGAAACGCCGTTCGTACGGGCCGGCGCAATCGCGCTGCGGCATGCCGGGCCGCCATGTCTCCCGGGGACGCGCGTGCGGCCCGGTCAGGGTCAGGTCGACGGTGCTGCCGCGCGAATGGCCGGAGCGATGGGCGACGTAGCCGAGTTCATGAAATTGGTTCTTGTTCAGGCGCGGATAGAATTCGGCCTTGGCCGGATCGCCCGGCGCCTGCGCCCATTCGGCGAAATCCCTGACGCCGCGCTCCGGCCGGTAGCAGTCGAACACCTGCAGCGCATAGCCGTGCGGCCGCAGGTCGGCCTCGACTCGCGCCAAAGCAGCGGCGGCCGCCCGGCTCAGGATGCATTCGCCGCTGTCATAACCGCGCACGCGGCGGCCGAGGAAATTATGGCCACTGAAGTAACGCATGTCCTGGACGATCGTGGCATCGACATCGCGCAGATGAACGAAGCCGTCGGGCATCGCTTGCGCCCGCACATCGAGCGACAGGATGACGGCGGCACACCATGCCGCCAGCAAAATACATTTTTTCATGTGAAATACCGATGAACAATCGCACAGGACAGGAGCTGATGAGGCGGCGGTTTTTGCCGCTGCGG
>DATJCV010000270.1:0-11783 GCA_035497775.1 Burkholderiaceae bacterium
TTTTTCAAAATGGCCTTATTTGTTCATAAGTACGGCGGCACATCGATGGGTTCGACCGAACGCATCCGGAATGTCGCCCAGCGTGTCGCCAAGTGGCACAGCGCCGGTCACCAGATCATTGTCGTTCCGTCCGCCATGTCGGGCGAAACCAATCGCCTGCTCGGACTGGCGAGGGAAATCATGCCGCAACCGGACCTGCGCGAACTGGACATGCTCGCCGCCACCGGCGAACAAGTGTCGGTTGCCTTGTTATCGATGGCTTTGCATGCACTTGGCAAGAAAGCCGTGTCATATGCCGGCTGGCAGGTGCCGATTCAAACCGACTCCGCGCATACCAAGGCGCGCATTCACTCGATTGACGGCAGCAAGGTGCAACGCGATCTGGATGAGGGCAGAATCGTCATCATTACCGGCTTCCAGGGAGTCGACGAAGGCGGCAATATCACCACCCTGGGACGGGGCGGCTCGGACACGTCCGCGGTGGCGGTGGCGGCGGCAATGAAGGCCAGCGAATGCCTGATCTATACCGATGTCGACGGGGTCTACACCACCGATCCACGCGTGGTGCCGGAGGCGCGCCGCCTGCAGGTGGTCACCTTTGAAGAAATGCTGGAAATGGCTTCGCTCGGCTCCAAGGTGCTGCAAATTCGCTCGGTCGAATTCGCCGGCAACTATCACATGCCGACCCGCGTTCTGTCGTCGCTAACCGATCCATTAATACCGCTGGAAGAAGAAGCTCGCTCCGGCACCCTGATTTCGTTTGAAGGAGATACCAAGGTGGAACAAGCCACGATTACCGGCATCGCGTTTAGCCGCGACGAAGCTAAAATTACTGTCCGCGGTGTGCCGGATCGTCCCGGCATCGCCTACCAGATTCTGGGTCCGGTAGCGATCGCCAACATCGAAGTGGACATGATCATCCAGAATCAGTCGGTCGAGGGGAAAACCGATTTTACCTTTACCGTCCCACGGGGTGACTATGCGCGAGCCCTGGATATCCTGAACAATGGCGTCAAGGCCCATATCGGCGCCGCCAGCGTCGCTGGCGACACCAAGGTGTCGAAGGTGTCAGTGGTTGGCGTCGGCATGCGTAGCCATGTCGGAATCGCCTCGCAGATGTTTCGTACTCTGTCCGAAGAGGGAATTAACATACAAATGATTTCCACTTCGGAAATCAAGATTTCGGTTCTGATTGACGAGAAATACATGGAGCTGGCCGTGCGCGCCTTGCACAAGGCGTTCGGTCTCGAAAGCGCCTGATTTCCGGCATCCAGGGCTAGAGTTTGATTGACCAAGCTCGCCTGAAAAGCTATCATTCGAAGCCTTGTTGCGGCGGCATCGCTGCAACAGACCTGGAGACGTGGCCGAGTGGTCGAAGGCACTTCCCTGCTAAGGAAGCATACGGGCTTAAACCTGTATCGTGGGTTCGACTCCCACCGTCTCCGCCAGTAATAGCAAACCCCTGACGAGTCAGGGGTTTTTTTATGCGCAAAAATTTTGACCGAAACCGCCTCGCTTGCGAGTGCTTGATGGCTGCATAGACTGCCGTCGCTACCCGGATTTCATTTCGTTTTGCGGCTTCTTTTTTAAGAGTTCCAGCATGCAGCGTACCCGATAACGTTGCCATGCCTTGCGCCAGGGTCAAGAACTTGTTGCGCGCTGGCTGCTTTTTCTGCTATTCAATGCGCGGTGACAGCGCCCTGGCTGCATCAATTGGGTGCAAGGGAAGTCAATGGAAAGACAAGATGCCTTCAAGCTTACGATGTGTCTCGTGGGAAAGCGGAAAGCATCGCTGCCATTGAAGATTTTTTCGCGGCGTTTGCAGAATTTCCAGAGCATCTTTGAACCCTGGTCGGCGAGCAGGGTTTTGTTTTTTTGCACATTCGGTGCATCCGCCCATCAACGAGAAGTAGGGCAATACGATTCCAGCCTCGAATTATACTGTTGATAAAAAAGGCAATTCGCTTAACCGGGTGCCAAGTTCGAAAAACGGAGGCTTCGATCTGTGGGGTAAATAACGCGATCAACTCGTAATACCGATTTTGCCACGAATGAAAATGATAAAGTATGTGGCAGGCCAGATCGAAGCGATACCGACTCTCGGTATATGGCTTCCGATCCCGCGAAGAGTGAGTAGGCAAATGGAAAACAAAGACAGAAATATGGCATTGCTTAAGGACTTGATGACGGTGCCGCCAATGACTGCAGAACAGCACGCCGCGATCCTGCGCAAACGAATTGAGCAACGGCGCATGGTCGAAGAAGCGAGGGAGCGTACGGATATCGATGACCAATCCTTTAAAGAGCAATAAATAAAATCGCAACTCAACACATCCTCTAGCAGGACTAAACCGCAAGCCCATCTATCCATGCAAGGTTCGCTGTTTTGCTGTGCATCACCTCTTGGCAATCGGCGGCATTGAGCCGACCAAGCACATCCATTCCGGAATGCCGGGCAGTAACTCTCGATCGGTCTCCTGACCAGTATTACGTGCGGTGACGCTCTGCTGGCCAAGACGATTGTCGTTGGCGATGTCAAAAATATTTTCAAAGCATCCTAAAGTTTCCAGGTTGTGGGCCGTTACCGGCAGTAGGGATTTTTGGAATTTTTGAAAAATTTCGCTTTCAGTCCTAGAAGCCCTAAAGTTTCGCGGAGTGTGGTCGTTAACAAAGCATGAGCAAGTAGCTGCTTGTCTATTTTGTTAAATTTTTCGAGAAAATTTGTAACAAAATCCGCTGGAGTGAAATGAGGACGCGAAATTTTTAAATTAATTTTTATCCAAATGCAGCTTCGGCACGAAAAGCAAAATTTTTCATTCCGTGTGTCGAACGCCTGTCCTGGCTCTCAATTCTGCGCTTTTTAAGAGTGCAGGATTTCTATTTTCTTGCGCGTGTAGGAAAAACTCCTACGGGTGAGAATTCCTACTCCTGACACAAAATACCGAAGAAGGCCGATTTCTGCCTTTGACGTCTGGTTTCAGAATGCGACTACTGGCTAAATACATGGCCACAGCATTTACTGGACGGGAGAGAGCTATGAATACCAACGACATGATGGCCGAAATTAGGGACGCGAATTTGGGATACTTGATGCTGGCGCAGCAAATGATCCGCTCCGACAAAGCCGCTGCCATCTTTCGTCTCGGTATCAGTCAAGAAATTGCGGACCTGATTGAAGGTTTGAGCAATGGTCAGATATTAAAACTGGCTGGCACCAACATGATGGTGGCCCGTTTTCGATTTGATGACGGAGCCATCCTCGGGCTGTTGACCAATCACAGTAAAGACAGAGTGTTGGCACATTCGCATGCAGCGATCCTGATGGCTGGTCAGGCGGTTGAGGAAATTGCCTAGTTGTCAATAGCACGCCGGTATCTGTTATTCCGAAAACAAAGCACGAGCAAATGATCAAAAAAAGTGTCGTAACCGAAGCGCAGGAAATTCAGCTCGCCATCGAATTGATCAACCTTGGTGCTAGGCTGCAGCTGCTGGAGGCGGAAACGTCACTGTCACGCGAACGTCTTTTAAGACTGTATAAGGAATTAAAAGGGGTTTCGCCGCCAAAGGGTATGTTGCCATTTTCAACGGATTGGTTCGTTACTTGGCAGCCTAACGTACATTCTTCTCTTTTTATTAATATTTATACCTATTTGACAACGCACGCCGACATTTCAGGAATTGCTGCGGTGGTCAAGGCATACAAACTGTATCTGGAACAGGTTGAGCATCGTGATAACGAGGAGCCGGTGCTGTCTCTCACTAGAGCTTGGACGCTGTTACGTTTTTTTGATAGCAAATTGCTGGCAACCACGCCATGCAGCGAATGTGGCGGTCATTTTGTTGTGCACCACCTCGATTTGCATGACCATTATTTTTGCGGGCTGTGCCGGATGCCTTCGCGTGCCGGGAAAACAAAAAAAATTCGGGAGGCGGCATCTTCGTCGCTTTCTGCGCTTGCCTAGTCTGCGAGACCCTTTGACTGATGCCGGTACCCGTGCATGACAGACGGGAATGAAGGTACTCCCAAACCAATCGTGGTGTCAGTTGCCGGCTTGGCGGGCATTGATCATTCAGAGCGGTGCTGCCGTAGTCACGCTGATCAGCCTTCTTCTGATATGGAAGATTGGGTTCCATATCCACATCATCTTTTTCTTAATGCTCCAGGGCGCGATTGCAACGGTCGCGTCGCGCAAGAATCGCCTTGCGCCATGGTGGTTGTGGATTCAATTTTTCTTTCCCATGATATGTTGGATGGTGCAGTCGCTGCAGCTGCCATCAGCCTTCTTTCTCGCAGGTTTTGTCTTTCTTTTCATACTCTACTGGACAACGTTTCGCAGTCAGGTTCCGTTTTATCCATCGCGGCAAGCGGTATGGGTTGCCGTCGGTCGTTTGTTTCCGCCTGACCAGTCGCTAAGGATGCTGGATGCCGGTAGTGGGATGGGCGGCATGGTTATTTATTTGGCCGCGCACCATCCATATGCGCGCTTTATCGGCATCGAGGCGGCGCCATTGCCGTGGTTGATCAGTTGGATCCGAAGTTACGGCGGATCCCATAATAGGCGCTTTATATTCGGCAATTACAATCATCAGAATTTTGCCGATTATGACAGGGTGTTTGCCTATTTATCGCCAGCGGCGATGCCTGCATTATGGGAAAAGGCGCGGGCCGAAATGCGCCCCGGAACGCTGTTGCTGAGCTACGAATTCGCGATTCCTGAAGTGGATTCGCATATCCAGTTGATACCGGAAGCGGGCGGCCCAATTCTGCACATTTGGCACATGTAATTCATGTAATGTGTATGGTACATTGCCATACAGAATCTCAAGTTTCCATGGTTCAGGACGTAACCGAGTGGCCGTCAGTCTTCTTGCACGGTAGCCGTTTGCCAATTAAATGAATGCCGTAACCGTTCCGAGTCAAGCCATAAGAAGGCAGGTTGGCAAGCGCATCTTGCCGTTCAACTGGAGTTGCAGGTTTGTTAGTCATATTTGGATATCTGGTAGTTGTAGCGGCCGTCTTTGGCGGCTTTGGCCTTGCTGGCGGGCACTTTGCGGCATTGCTGCAGCCGGTCGAGTTGTTGATGATCGGTGGGGCGGCAATTGGCTCTTTTTTGGTTGGCAACAACAGTAAAGCGATCAAGGCTACCTTGCGGGCGTTGCCCACATTGTTGAAGGGAACAAAATATACCAAAGCCTTATACATGGAACTGATGGCCTTGCTCTTCGAGATATTGAGCAAGGTGCGCAAAGAGGGGCTGATGTCAATCGAAGGTGACGTCGAGGCGCCAGCGGAAAGTGCGATTTTCAGCAAATATCCCGGAGTGCTCGGCAATCACCATATTGTTGAATTCATGACCGATTATTTGCGCCTGATGGTGTCCGGCAACATGGATGCATTTCAAATCGAAAATTTGATGGATAACGAGATAGAAACGCATCATCACGAAGGTGAGGTACCGGTGCATTGCCTTGCAAAAATGGCGGATGCACTGCCCGCTTTCGGAATTGTGGCGGCAGTCATGGGGGTCGTCCATACCATGGAATCGGTTGGTTTGCCGCCGGCTGAATTGGGGATATTGATTGCCCATGCTCTGGTTGGCACTTTTCTCGGCATCTTGCTTGCGTATGGCTTCATCGGACCGCTTTCTACTCTGTTGGAGCAGAAACTACATGAATCCACCAAAGTTCTTCAATGCGTCAAGATAACATTATTGGCAAGCCTAAACGGTTATGCGCCGGCGCTGGCGATTGAATTCGGGCGAAAAGTCCTGTTCACGACTGAGCGCCCCTCCTTTCTTGAGTTGGAGGCCCATATAAAAACATCAAAAAGCAGGTAGCGGAAACTCACATGGCTGACGAAGGACTGCGACCGATTATTGTCAAGCGGGTCAAAAAGGCGGGTCGTCAGGTTCATGGCGGCGCTTGGAAAATTGCTTATGCCGATTTCGTCATGGCGATGATGGCGTTTTTCTTGCTGATGTGGTTGTTGGGTTCGACAACGAAAGGCGATTTGCAAGGAATCGCAGAGTATTTCAAGACGCCGCTCAAGGTGGCAATGGCTGGCGGCTCCGGCAGTGGTGATAGCTCGAGTGTGATTTCGGGAGGCGGGCACGATCTCAGTCAGCGTGATGGCCAACTCAAGAAGGGCGAAAATACGCTGATCAAAAAAACCTACAACCTGAAGGCGGCCGAAGCGGCACGTGAGCGGATGGAAGCGGATCGCCTGAAGGTGCTGAAACAACGAATCGAGACTTTAATCGAAAGCAATCCGCTGCTTAAACAATATAAAAATCAGCTGTTAATCGATATCACCACCGAAGGCTTGCGTATCCAGATAGTCGATGAAAAAAACCGGCCGATGTTTGCGCTGGCCAAGGCTGAACTACAACCCTATACCAAAATTATTTTGCATGAAATCGGACGGGTATTGAATGACGTACCGAACCGAATCAGCTTGTCCGGGCATACCGATGCCGCGATATATTCCAGTGGCGAAAAGGGATACAGCAACTGGGAATTGTCGGCCGATCGCGCCAACGCTTCACGTCGCGCCTTGATTCTGGGTGGCATGGATGAAGCGAAAATGCTGCGCGTGGTCGGACTGTCTTCGGCGGTCTTGTTCGACCGGGAAAACCCATTTAATCCAATAAACAGACGTATCAGCATCATCGTGATGAATAAAAAGGCGGAAGAGGTGGTGTCCCAGGACGGTGGGATAGTAGCGGTGGCGAACGAGACGGAAGCACAGCAAGGTGTAACTGAAGCAGTCGGAAACTGATCTCCCGATTCATGGGATACGAAGTAACGACAGCGGGGTGATTCTATGACAACAAAAAAATTGTTGAGCTTGCAGTTGAAACGCCTGCTCTCCAGTATTGCTGAACATGGCCATCAGCATTTAGGCCAAATTGAGGCCGATCTGCTTCAAACCAATTTCTTGCTGACTGGAGCAATTGGAAAGTTGAATGCCGGTTTCATGGCAATGCATGCGTCGATTTGTTTGCAACAAGAAATTGTCACTATGTTATTGGCAGAAAAGGCAGATGACGGCCGGTACGCTGCTCGCCTGGATGCCGTATCAGCCGAAATGGACGCGCATGTGAATGCAGCGGTCACCGGCCTACAGTTCGAGGATATGACCAATCAGCTAATCGGTAGGGCTTTGCAGCGAATTGCCGGGTTGGGGAAGGTCCTGGAAACCTTAGGAGCCGGTAGCTCGGAGATGCGGGCGGAGACCGGTATTGAGGACATCGTCGCACGACTCAGCGAGGTCAATTGTTTGCTTGAGCAGCAGAGCGGAAAACTGGAAAGCGATCTATGGAAAACGGTTTGTCAGACTCACATGGAAAGCGGCGATATTGAGTTGTTTTAACGGTTTATTCGGAATTTTTTGGATGGCACCAGCGTATATCCCATAGCAAAGCGAAAAGCGCAGGAGAAAAAATGACAAAAACAATACTGGCAGTGGATGATTCCGGCTCACTGCGGCAAATGGTGGTCTTCAGTCTTAAGGCTGCGGGATACCAGGTGATCGAGGCGGTGGATGGTCAGGATGGTTTGGAAAAAGCCAAGCAGCGTACCTTTGATCTGGTGCTGACGGACCAGAACATGCCGCGCATGGACGGCTTGGCGCTGATCCGTGCCTTACGCAAGCTCTCGAATTATCAAGGCGTACCCATTCTGATGTTGACCACAGAATCGAGCGACGATATGAAAGCTAAGGGGCGAGCGGCGGGAGCGAATGGCTGGCTGGTCAAGCCGTTTGATCCGCAGCGCCTGACGGAGGTGGTTAAGAAGGTAATTGGCTAACGTTTAGGTGTAACGCCGAAGGCGCCGAGAGTATCAACGACGGAGTTTGATGATGACGATTGAGATGAGCCAGTTCTTCCAGGTGTTTTTCGATGAAGCTGAAGAGCTGCTTGCCGAAATGGAAAAGCTGTTGCTGGCTATTGACGTAACCACTCCGGACAGCGAATCCCTACATGCCATATTTCGCACGGCACATTCAATCAAGGGCGGCGCATCCACTTTCGGACTTGGCGATTTGACCGAAGTCACACATGTCCTTGAGTCCCTTCTGGACAAAATACGCAACGGCGAGGTGGCGCTCACTACCGCACATGTAGACGCGTTTTTACATGCCAAGGATGTGCTCAAAATGCAGCTGGATGGGCATCGGTACCACTCGGCAGTGAATCGCGCCGCAGTGGCCAATGCGCGCACGGTGTTGCAATCCTTGTCGCAGGATGCCGAAGCCATGCCTCGTGCCGCGCCATTTATGGAGAGCGAAAAATTGCTTGGGTCATCGGCTAACTCGCCGCCGCCGGAGCGCTGTTTTCGGATTGAATTGCCACTAATTGCCGAGCGCGATATCGAGGCACTGACGGCAGAGTTGGGTTTGTTGGGATCAATTGCAAAGTCGATGTCGGCTGATGGGCGTTCGGTGCTGATGTTGACCACGGGTGAGGACATCGACAATATCGTAGCGATTTGCTCTTTTATCATGGAGCCTTCGGACCTGAAAATTGCGCTTGAGCCGGGCGAGCCGTTGATCCCGGAAGCAGTTGCCATTTCCGTCCAACAGCAGGAAGAAAAACAGGGATACGGATTTTTTGAACCCTTTCAACTTTTCGATCACGGTAAGGTGGCAGCGGCGGCGGAGCCTAAGGAGGATGTCCTTCCTGTCGCCGAGATTGAAACGGTATCGCTTGGCGAACTGGCTGCTCGAGACAAGAAAAACGCCAGCTCAGGCGAAGAAAAAGGAAGCGTAGCCAAAGGCGGTCCAGAAAAATCCCCAGCGAGCCATGAATCATCTTCGATTCGTGTCGGAATTGAAAAAGTCGATCAATTGATCAATCTCGTCGGCGAATTGGTCATCACGCAGGCCATGATTGAGCAGCGGACCGATTCATTGGACTCAATGACGCACGAACGCCTGCTTGATAGCGTAAGCCAGTTGACTCGCAACACTCGTGATCTGCAACAGGCGGTCATGTCGATTCGCATGATGCCGATGGACTATGTATTTTCACGATTCCCGCGCATGGTGCGTGACTTAGCAACAAAGCTGGAGAAAAAAATCGAGTTCGTTACCCATGGCGCAGCGACGGAGCTGGACAAGGGATTGATCGAACGCATCATCGACCCGCTGACGCATCTGGTTCGAAACAGTATCGACCATGGCATTGAATTGCCAATGGAGCGGGTCAAGGCAGGTAAAAATGAAGTTGGCCGATTATCGCTTTCGGCGGCGCATCAGGGCGGCAATATCGTGATTGAGGTGACCGATGACGGAGGCGGTTTGGATCGTGCAAAAATTCTCCGCAAGGCACACCAGAGCGGCATGTCGCTCGCTGAGGACGCCCCGGATGCAGAGGTTTGGCAATTAATCCTTGCTCCAGGGTTTTCGACTGCCGAGCAGGTTACCGATGTTTCCGGGCGCGGAGTCGGCATGGACGTCGTCAGGCGAAATATCACCGCAATGGGCGGCGTCATCGATATCCGCTCCAGCAAAGGTTTTGGCACAACCATTTCCATCTCGCTGCCGCTTACGCTGGCGATTCTGGACGGCATGTCGATCAAGGTCGGAAACGAGATTTATATTCTTCCGCTCGGCTATGTAGTCGAGTCGCTACAGCCAGCATCTATTGACATCAAGGAAATCAGTGGCCAGGGACGGGTAGTCAAGGTACGCGGTGATTATCTGCCACTTATTCCGCTATACCAAGTGTTTGGCATCGATGCTCATTTTACCGATCCGTCCCAGGGCATCGTGGTCATCCTGGAATCCGAAGGCAGAAAGGCGGCGCTATTCGTAGACGATCTGGTCGGACAGCAACAAGTCGTTGTCAAGAATCTTGAATCGAATTACCGCAAGGTCGCCGGCATCTCTGGCGCCACGATTCTAGGCGATGGCGGGGTGGCATTGATTATTGACGTTGCTTCACTTTTACGCTCCACTCGACAACTTAAAGACGAATCCATTCTTTTTTGAAAAGGAATAGCCATGCTACATAACAATCAGCCAAATATTGCGGAATCTCAGGGAAAGCCAGATCGCGCTGGCGATGAATTTCTCGCTTTCACCCTGGGCAAGGAAGAGTACGGTATCGATATTCTGAAAGTGCAGGAAATTCGCGGCTACGAGGCGGTCACGCGCATCGCCAACGCGCCGGACTTTATCAAAGGCGTTGTCAACCTGCGCGGCATTATTGTGCCCATCGTCGACATGCGGATTAAATTCAATCTTGGCGAACCGATTTATGATCAATTCACGGTGGTGATCATTTTGAATATCAGTGGACGTGTTGTCGGTATGGTGGTTGATAGCGTTTCCGACGTCATCACGCTATCGGCGGACGAGGTCAAGCCAGCTCCTGAAATGGGTACCGCGTTCAACACTGATTATTTGATCGGCCTGGGTACGCTGGATGAGCGCATGCTGATTTTGGTTGATATCAACAAGCTGATGTCTAGTGCCGAGATGGGATTGATCGACAAGATTGCTGCCTGATACCGGCTAGCTCATTAAAACCTGTTCTGATGTTGGTGATGCGGGTGTAGGCTCGGGAGGATTAAAAGGTGTTAAAGAATCTAAGTATTCGGACGCGATTGGCTTTCGTGCTTTGCGTTCTATCCGTAATGCTGATTTGCGGCGGCGTTATCGGCATCTCAAGTCTGAGTTATACCAATGGATCGTTGGAAGCCCTGTACGTACATCGGCTGGTGCCGACTGGGCAACTGAATCAGATCATTGTAACGGTCAATAAAAATCAGTTGGCTATTGCTCAATCGCTCAACGACGATCCGGCGATCATCAGTAAGCGAATGGATCAGGTCGACTTGGGAATGTCCGAAACCAATAATACCTGGACCGCATATCGTGCAGGTAATTTGTCGACCGACGAAAGAAAAATTGCCGATAAGGCTTATGGCAGTTATCAAAAGCTTGTGGCTGAGGGGTTACAGCCTGCGATCGATGCCTTGCGCGCGCCAAATACCCAGTTGGCGATGGAGATCATGCAAGGGCCCATGCGCCAGAATTACGCAGATGTAGAGCAGGGGATTGCGGAACTGATCAAAATCCAGTTGGATGTCGCAAAAGTGGATTTTACAAATTCGCAGGAGCTATACATATGGGTCCGCAATTCGTGTGTGACCGCAATCACGCTTGGGGTTCTGTTTGCCATAGGGATTGGCATCTGGCTGACGCGCGCGATCTCCATCCCGCTAAACAAGGCCGTGCTAATTGCGCGCAGCGTTGCCGCCGGCGATCTTACGCAGGAAATCGAGGTCAGATCCGGCGATGAAACCGGACAACTTTTGCAAGCGCTAAAGCACATGAACGACAGTCTGATTCGAACGGTGGGGCAGGTTCGGCGCAGTACCGAAACGATCGGAGTAGCGTCGGCGGAAATTGCCAGCGGCAACGCGGACTTGTCGTCGCGTACGGAAACGCAAGCGAGTTCGCTGGAGGAGACGGCGTCGTCGATGGAAGAGTTGACGTCGACGGTGAAGCAGAATGCGGAAAATGCGCGGCAAGCGAACCAGTTGGTGGTCTCGGCCTCGGACTTTGCGGTGAAGGGCGGGCAAGTGGTCGGGCAAGTGGTGGACACGATGGGCTCGATCAAGGAAAGCTCGAGAAAGATCGTGGACATCATCGGCGTGATCGACGGGATTGCGTTCCAGACCAACATCCTGGCGCTGAATGCGGCGGTGGAAGCGGCGCGCGCCGGGGAGCAGGGGCGCGGCTTTGCGGTGGTGGCGGCGGAAGTGCGCAGTCT
>DATJCV010000271.1:0-4832 GCA_035497775.1 Burkholderiaceae bacterium
GCCCGGCGGCAAGGAATTCGGCCGGCTGTCGGTCATGCTGCAATGGCGCTATCACATGGAACTGCTATTCATTGTGCCCCCCACCGCCTTCGAGCCGCCGCCGCGGGTCGAATCGGCGATCGTGCGGATGATCCCGATCGCGCAGCCGCTGGCGTGCGACCAGGGCTTGCTGGAGCTGGTGGTGCAAAAGGCATTTGCGCAGCGACGCAAGGTGATCCGCAACGGCCTGGCGGGGATGTTTGCTGAAAATGATTTGATCGATGCCGGCGTCAATCCGCAGGCGCGGCCGGAAACGGTGCCGGTCGAGCAGTTCGTCGCGCTGGCGCATCGCCTCGCCGGGCTGCGCCAGCACGCGGCGCCGTCGACCGCCATACAATAAGTTTTTGGGTTAGTGCTGTCGACGCAGCCTCGCCGTTTTCATGTGCAGCCATGGCCACAGCCACCACCAATGATCCGCGTCCCGTCGCGCCGGTGCGTCCGACCAGCGACGACTGTTGCCGCAGTGGCTGTGATCCTTGCGTATTCGACCTGTATCAGGATGAGCTGGAGCGCTACCGCGAGCAATTGCGTGCCTGGGAGCAGCGGCAGGCGGCCGGCAAAAACAAAACCACCGCGCGGAGGAATTAGCCCGGTTGTCGCCGGTTCCGAAATAAAGGCTTTGATTTGGTAGCGTGCGCTGGCAGGTGGCCTGCGAGTCGGCTGCGGCTGCCGGGTCCAGTCGGCTCGGTTTGGCGCCTCTGGGTATCTTGTTTCACTTCATCAGGCGCCAACAACGCCACCGGGTTCGCGCTGACCCCGCCGGAATCACCGATAAGAGTTCCTCATATCTATCTAAAACGATTAACCTCCCTGGTAGAAGCTTCACGAATCAATGGAGTATGTTGTATAAATCGCCATTTCATGTCCGAAAATGATGATGCTAATAGGGAGTATATGATCCCGATGCGCTCCGTGCCGGTGCCGCAATCAGCCCGGACAGCGAACGCCACGGCGATCTGGCGTCTGGTTTTGATCCTGGCCTGTCTGGGTTCGTCGGCCGCCAGCGCCGAGCGCCTGATGATTGGCAGCTTTGCCGCCGGCGACGTCAGCGGCTGGGAGGAAAAGAGTTTCAAGGGCAAGACTTCCTATCAACTCACGTTCGACCCGCAGCTTGGCAAGAGCGTGCTCGGCGCCGCCACGCAAGGGGCGGCGTCGGGACGGATCAAAAAAATCCAGGTCGATCTGCGCAAGACGCCTTACCTCAACTGGTCCTGGAAGATCGAGCAGCCGTATGCCGGGCTGGACGAGAGCACCAAGGGCGGCGACGATTTCCCGGTGCGCGTGTATGTGGTCGCGCAGCGCGGCGTGTTCGGCCTGGCGACGCGGGCGCTGAATTATGTCTGGGCCAGCAGCAAGCCGGTCGGCCAGAGCTGGCCCAATCCATTTACGGCCAATGCGCGCATGATCGCGCAGGACAGCGGCAGCGCCGGCGCCGGCCAGTGGATGGTACACAAGCGCAACGTGCGCGCCGATTGGCAGGCGGCATTTGGCGACGCCATCGAGCAGATCGACGCGGTGGCGATCATGACCGATGGCGACAACAGCGGCCTGGCCGCCGGCGCCTGGTATGGCGACATCTTTTTTTCCGACCATTAGAAATGGCTGCCAGTGAGTCAACGTAAACGCCTATTGCTGATCGGTGGCGGCCATGCCCACCTGTTCGTGCTGGAGGCGCTGCGCCGGCGCCGTGCCGAGTGGCACGGGCGGCTCGACGTCACGCTGGTCTCGCGCGACTTGCATACGCCGTATTCCGGCATGCTGCCGGGACTGATTGCCGGCCACTACCGGCCGCGCGAATGCCATGTCGACCTGCAGCCGCTGGCGCGCGCGGCCGGCATCGAATTGACGCAGGCGAGCGTGCGCCAGATCGATCTCGCTGCGCGCATGGCCCATGCCGATACGGGTACTTGGCCGTTCGATCTGGCCTCGCTCGATATCGGTGCGGCACCGGCGCTGGCGGCGGTGCCGGGCGCGGCCGAGCATGCCTGCGCGATCAAGCCGATCCCGCTGTTTCTCGAACAATGGCAGCAATTCCAGGCGCGGCTGCAGCAGGCGCGCCAGTCCGGTGAGCCAGTGCCCGCGCAGCACCTGGTGGTGGTCGGCGGCGGTGCCGGCGGGGTCGAAGCGGCGTTGGCGATCGCCGCCCGGCTGGCGCCGTGGCGCGCGCAGGTGAAGTGTTCGCTGGTGACCGCCGGCACACTGCTGCCGGGCTATCCTCGCCACACGGCGCGCCTGCTGGCGCGCCATCTGGCCAAGGCCGATGTCGCGCTGCGCCAGCACGCCCGGGTGGTGGCGGTCGAGGATGGCCGGCTGCTGTTCGCCGACGGCAGCGCCGCCGCCTTCGACCGCTTACTGTGGGCGACCGGTGCGGCGCCGCAAGCATGGCTGGCGGCGTCCGGGCTGGCTTGCGATGCGGGCGGCTTCGTTGCCATCAACCGCCAGTTGCAATCAGCCAGCCATCCGGATGTGTTTGCGGCTGGCGATATCGCCAGCTGCGCGCAAGACCCGCGGCCGAAGGCGGGCGTGTTCGCCGTGCGCCAGGGTCCGTTCCTGGCCGAAAACCTGCTGCGCCACGCATTGCAGCCGCTGCGGCCGCTATTGTCATATCGGCCGCAGCACGACTATCTGTCGCTGGTGTCCACGGGTGCCCGCCATGCAGTCGCCTCGTGGCATGGGCTGGCGTGGCAGGGCGACTGGGTCTGGCGCTGGAAAGATCGCATCGACCGCCGCTTCATGCAGCGCTTTTCGGCGCCGTTCGAGGCGGACCTGCCAGCGTGAGCTGGCGGGGAAAATTTCCTGCTATTTCGGCTTCCGATAAAATAAGGGGCCGTGGCGACTCCATGGCAGCGGGTGGCGCCTCATGCGCAGCCGTTTTTTTCAGAGGATTCCATGGCAGAAAAGCAGCAAACAGAGTCGATGCAGGAGCGATTGTTCCGCGCCAATCGGGAGTGGGCCGGCGCGATTTCTTCGTCGCACCCGGGCTTTTTCGAAAAACTGGCGGCGCAGCAGTCGCCCGAATTTTTATGGATCGGCTGTTCCGACAGCCGCATTCCGCCGAACGAATTGATGGGCTTGTTGCCCGGCGAAATGTTCGTGCATCGCAACATCGCCAACGTCGTCGTGCATACCGATTTGAATTGCCTGACGGTATTGCAGTTCGCGGTCGATGTGTTGCGCGTCAAACACGTGATCGTCTGCGGCCATTACGGCTGCGGCGGCGTGCATGCGGTGCTGATGCGCCGCCGCCTGGGGTTGGTCGACAATTGGCTGCACCATGTCGAAGACGTGCAGCACAAGCATGCGCGTTACCTGGGCGAAGTGTTGCCAACCCAGGTGCGTCTGGATCGCCTGTGCGAGCTGAACGTGATGGAACAGGTGGCCAACCTGTGCCATACCTCGATCGTGCGCGATGCCTGGGAGCGCGGCCAGTCGCTGACCTTGCATAGCTGGGTGTATGGCTTGCAGGATGGCCTGTTGCGCAACCTCGGGGTGACGGTCAGCAATCCGGACGAGCTGGAGACCGGAATGACGCAGAGCCTGGCGCGCTACAACGAAACGGCCTAGCGCAAGTGCAGGCGGCCGTCGCGCAGCTTCAGACGCTGCATGCCGGGCAAGCCGATCAGGTCGCGGTCATGGCAGGCGATCACGATGCTGCTGCCTTCGCGGATCAAGGCCGGAATCAGCGCCATTACCTGTTCGCGTGCGGCTCCGTCCAGGTTCGCGGTCGGCTCATCCAGCAGCAGCAATTTCGGCGCCAGCACCCGCGCGCGCGCCAGCGCGACGCGCTGCTTTTCTCCGCCCGACAGCGTCGCCGGTCGGCTATGGCGCAGGTGCGTGATACCGGCCCATGCCATCGCCGCCTCCACCCGGCGCTCGATTTCGGCCGCAGCGACACCGCGCGCCGTCAGGCCATACCCGATATTGGCCGGCACGCTGCTGGCGAACATCACCGGATGCTGGTGGACATAGACGATGGCGTCGCGCAGCACGCGCGGATACGGCTGCAGCGAGAACGGCTGGCCGTCAAACTCCAGCTGTGCGCACTGCGCTTGTTCCAGTCCGCATAACACGCGCAACAGGGTGCTCTTGCCGATGCCGTTGATGCCGGTCAGCACATAGGCGCTGGCCGCTTTGATTTCCAGCAGGTCGATCTCGAACAGCGGCCGCGCACCGAATTGCTTGTGTAGCCCGCGCACCGACAACAGAACGCTCATGAAACGACTCCCGCGCTGCGCGCGTCGCCTTGCAGCAGCACCAGCACCGCATTGATCACCAGCGCGATCGCAATCAGCACGATGCCCAGTGCAATTCCTTGCGCGAACTCGCCCTTGCTGGTTTCCAGCGCGATGGCGGTGGTGATGGTGCGGGTTTCGCCGGCGATATTGCCGCCAATCATCAGCGCCGAACCGACTTCCGAAATCACGCGGCCAAAGCCGGTGATCAGCGCCGCCATGACGCCGAAGCGGACTTCATGCAGCACGGTCAACATCACCCGCAAGCGCGACGCGCCGAGCGCGATCGCGGTTTCCGCCAAGCGCGGATCGGCCGCTTGCACCGCCGCCAGCGTGAACGCAATCAAGACCGGCAGTGCGATCAGCGCTTGGCCGGCGATCAGGCCGGGTTGCGAGAACAGCCACTGCAGCCCGCCCAACAGCCCCTGGCGCGATAGCAGCAGGTACAGCAAGAGGCCGATCAGTACGGTCGGCAGCGACAGCGCCGCCTGTGCCAGCCAGATCAGGATGCGCCGTCCTGGAAAGCGGTGACTGCCGATCGCATAGCCGGCCGCCACCGCC
>DATJCV010000272.1:0-11115 GCA_035497775.1 Burkholderiaceae bacterium
GTAGCGTTCATGGATCGCGCCGATGATCTGCGGCTGGGTCAGGGACAGCAGCTCGTTGTTGCCGCGCACGAACAATTCGCGCCCGCTCTTGCCGCTGCCATCGCCGGTGAAACCGATGAAGCGTCCCTGCGGTCCGCCGCGATAATCTTCTTCCGTCAGCTTGTATTGCTGGATCATGGTGCCCATCGCGCCATCCAGCACCAGGATGCGTTGGGACAGCAGATCGCGCAGCAATAATTCGGTAGCGGAGCAAGCGTCGCGTTTCATGAGCAGACTTTCGATTGATGCCTGAAAATAAAAAAACCCGGACTGCCAAAGCGGGCCGGGTGATTCCTCGTCCGTTTAGCGGTATTTATTTAGGAGCGGTCAGACGTTCCGCTCCGGGCGCCCGCAAGCTGGGTTTGACTTTTTGAATCAAATCGGCGCCAGGAAATTATACGTGAGATCAGGGGCCGCTGCCGCCGGCCCCTGGCCGGTGCTGAATCAGCGGCCGCGGCAACAGCTTCTGGAATTCGGCGGCCGGCAGCGGCCGACTGAACAGGAAGCCCTGATAGGAGTCGCAGCCATTGTCGCGCAAGAAGCGCAATTGCTCGGCCGTTTCCACGCCTTCCGCGATCACGCCCATCTTCAGCGCCCGGGCCAGCGCGATCACGGCGTCGGTAATCGCGGCATCATTCGGATCTTCGATAATGTCACGCACGAAGGACTGATCGATTTTCAGCGTATTGATCGGAAAGCGTTTCAGGTAACTGAGCGACGAGTAACCGGTGCCGAAATCGTCGATGGCAATCTGTACCCCCATATCGCGCAGCGCATGCAACACCAGCACGCTTTGTTCGGGCGCCCGCATCACCGTGCTCTCGGTCAGTTCCAGTTCCAGCCAGCACGCCGCCAGACCGGTCTGATTCAGCGTGTCGGATACGGTGGCCACGATATCGTTCTGCAACTGGTTGCTCGACAGGTTGACCGAGACCACCAGCCCGGCATAGCCGGCGTGCTGCCACTCGGCGTTTTGCCGGCAGGCTTCCTGCAACGCCCATTCGCCGATCGCGCGGATCAGGCCCATTTCCTCGGCCAGCGGAATGAAGCGCGACGGTCCGATGATGCCCAGATCCGGATGATTCCAGCGCAACAGCGCTTCCATGCCATAAATGCGCGCGGTCGAGGCATGCACCTTGGGCTGGTAATACAACTGGAATTCGGCGCGCTGCAGCGCGTGGCGCAAGGCGTTTTCCAGCATCATGTGCTCCAGCGGCGCCGTGCTCATGTCGGCGGCAAAGAACTGGTAATTGTTCTTGCCGCTGCCTTTGGCGCGATACATCGCCACATCCGCGCTCTTGATCAGCTTTTCGGCCGTGGGGCCGTCCTGCGGGAAGACACTGATGCCGATGCTGGCCGCCACGAACAGCTCCTGTCCTTCGACATGAAACGGCAGCGACAAGGCCGCCATGACCTGTTCAGCCAGCTCGGTGGCGGATGCCATGTCGGACACCGATTCGGCCAGGATCGCGAATTCGTCGCCGCCCAGACGGGCGATCAGGTCGCTCTTGCGGATGCACTCGTACAAACGGTCCGACACCAGTTGCAGCAGTGCATCGCCGGTCGGATGGCCGAAGGTGTCGTTGATGTTCTTGAAGCGGTCCAGGTCGATGAAAAACACCGCGAAGCGCCGCGTTGCGTGTTGCGCCGAGGCGATCGCCTGGTCCAGGCGCTTGTAAAACAGGAAGCGGTTCGGCAGCCGCGTCAGGATGTCGTGATTGGACAGGAACAACAAGCGATTTTCCGTTTGCCGGCGCGTGCTCAAATCCTTGTAGACCGCGATCAGCGTCAGCGGCTCGGACGGTTCGTGGCGCGCAAAATGCAGCGACAGCAGGCAGGCAAAGAGGCTGCCGTTTTTCCGCCGCAGCGTGACTTCGGCGTCGCCGGGGACGTTGTTGCGCAGGCATTTGGAGGCAATCCGGTGCCACAGTTTATTGTCGGCATAAAAATAGCCGCCGTCCTGCCCGATCAACTCCTCGCGGCTGTAGCCGGTCATCGTCGTCAGCGCGCTGTTGACGGCCAGCACCGGGGCCGGCCAGGCGCTGACCACGATGCCCTCGGTCATGCTTTCATAGACTTTTGCCGCCAGCGACAGCGCTTTCTCGGCGCGCTGCTGGTCGCTGATGTCGCGCGCCATGATGCACACCAGCCGGTGGCCGCGCACCGGCACAAAGCAGGCCATGCATTCCGCCAGAAACGTCGTGCCGTCCTTGCGCTTCAGGCGCCGCCGCCAGAGGCCCGGCGGCTTGGTCGAAACCGCCAGCTCCTGCATCAGCGCCTGCGCCCGCACCGGCTGCGTATTGACTTCGGTGATCGCCATGCCGACCGCCTCTTCACGGCTGTAGCCGAACAGCCGCTCGAACGCTGGATTGACGGTGACGAAGGTTTGCAATTGCGGATCGATGATCGCCATCGAATCCTGTTCGTTTTCGAAGATCGCACGAAACATCTGTTCGTTTTCGACCAGTGTGTCGTCCAACTCCTTACGGCCGATCGTGCGGGCGGCCAGAAACGCAACGTGCTGCACCACCTCCAGCTCAAACCCCTGCGGGGCGCGCGGTTGCCGCAAATACACCTCAAGCGCACCCAACACCTCACGCTGCGGCGATGTCATCGGCACCGCCCAGCACGCCTGGAAGCCGGCTTCCAGTGCCGGCGCCCGCAATTCATCCCAGCGTGGGTCATGCCCGATGTCGGTGACGATCACCGACTCACCGGTGCGGATCGCCGCCGCGCCGGAGCCGCTCGCGTGCTGCAGGTCGGCCTGCTCCAGCGCGTGCAGAAACGGCGCCGGCAGGTGCGGGGCCGAGGCGATGTGAAAACCGGCAGCGGAGTCGTCCAGCTGCAGGATCGCGCACGCGACACCGGGCGCCATGTGCTCGATGGCGAGTGTCAGCGTATCCAGCAATTCCGGCAGCGGCCGGCGGTTCGCCAGCCGTTCCATCATGGTTTTTTCGATCTCGAGCAAAGCCCGCAGCGATTGCTCGCCGCCGAAATTGTTGCCGGCAATATTAGATGGCTCCATAGGGTTCTTCAAAAAAATCCGGGCATGCGGCTGGCAAAAGGCCGGCATCATGATTTGAATATCACGCTGCAATCGCGCGTCTGCTTGGCCTGCAGCAGCGCCATGTCGGCCGCGTGCAACACGTCTTCCCAGGTTTCGCCATGCTGCGGATAGAGCGCAACGCCAAGCGAAATCGTGACTGCGCCGACCGCCGCGCCATTCACTTCGATGCGCAGCGTGCGAGTTTTCTGGCGCAGCTTTTCGGCGATCTCGCCAGCCTGTCGCAAATCCGTGTTGGGCAGGATGATGGTGAATTCCTCACCGCCGTAGCGGCAGGCCAGGTCACCGCCGCGCATCTGGGTTTGCAGCATGCGGCCGATACCGCGCAACAAGGCGTCGCCGGCGGCATGGCCGAAACTGTCGTTGAAACGCTTGAAGTGATCGATGTCGAGCATGATGATGGCGACCACGCTCTTGTTGCGACTGGCATTGCGGGTTTCGCGCAGCAGCGTCTCTTCCATGTAACGGCGGTTGAACAAGCCGGTCAGGCCATCGCGCATGGCCTGGTCGTGCAGGTTGTCACGCAGCCGGATATGGGCCAGACGCAAGCCGGCATGGTCAGCCGCCGCCTCCGCCAGCGCCTGCGATCCTGGTTCGGTTTCATCGCTCGGAAAACCATGATCATGTTCCAGGTGCAGCACGCCGATCATTTCACCCTGCACCAGCAGCGGCACACACAGGTAGCTGAAGGGCGGCGGCTCCTGCACGTGACGGCAGCGGATTTGCTGGCCGCCGGTATCGACCCGATAGGGTTTGCCGCGGCGCACCGCCCAGCAGTCGTCGGGAAGAAATTCCGGTTCGCTGGCCGGCTCCCGCCACTGCGCCACTACCGCGAAATGGTCGCCACTGGCGTCCAGCATGTACAGCGCGCCAGCCCGGCCCGGAAACAGCTGCTGCAGGGATTGCCGGACCACCGCATAGACTTCGTCGTGCGTCACGCAGGCCTGCAGCGCATCGTTCATGTCGCGCAACTGGCGCATTTCCTCGCCGTGCCGCAACAAGGCCTCGACCCGGCTTTCGATCGCCTGTGCCATGCTGTCGATGGCGCCGGCCAGTTGTGCCGCCTCGTCGCTGCCCGCTTTCAGGCCGCTGCGCACATGCAAGTCCCCGCGCCGGATACGGTCGGCGGCATGGATCAGGAGCCGCAGCTTGTTGACGATCAGGACGTCGCTGCCGATCCAGGCAATCCCCAGCACCAGCACGCAGGCCAGCGCCAGGCTGAACATGTCGTAGCGGAACCCCTGGCGCGCGCTGGCATAGGCGGTGTCGGCACTGATCCCGAAGCCAAGGAACACGATTTGATCGATCGTCCGGTGAATCGTCGCATAAGCAAACAGGCGCTCGACGCCGGTCGCGCCGATGAGGTCGGTCACCCCGTCCTCCCCGTGCCGTTTCGCATATTGCACCAGCGGCGCCTGCGGCTGATAGGTGCCGGTCCAGCGAGGCGCATCGTGATAGCGCGCCAGAATCAGACCGGCCTGGTCGAACATGACGATCACGGAATCCGACGGCAAGCGCAGCGCGCCCGCCCAGTTGGCAAAGCCCGACAGGTCGAAGGCGGCAAACGACACCGCCGCGATCTGCCCGCTGGCGTCCATCACCGGAACACCGATATACACCACGGCTTTATTGAGCAGTGAATCCATTTCATACGGCCCCGAAGCGGGCATGCGGGTAGTCACGACGTCGCGAAAAAAGCGCAGATGGGCGATGTTTCCCTTCAGGCGGGCCGGCTGCGCGCTGCAATACACGTCGCCATTCGGCGCGGCCAGTCCAAAGGTGTGAAAGCGCGGGAAATTCTGCATCAAATCGCGCACCACATCCTGGCATTGCGCTGCGCTCAGGTTTCCCAGCAGCGAGAAGCGCGACACTGCCCGCAACAACGCCAAGGCTTCTGTCAACAATTCACGATGGCTGGCTTCCATCACATGTACCAGACGCAAGGCGTTGTCCTGCTGTTCTGCCTGCTGTGCATGCAGGCGCTGCAACGAACCCAAGAACGCCAAGCCGAAGGCGGGAATGAAGGCAAACAAAATCAACAGGAACAGCCGGGTCTTGAGATTGCCAGGAAGCACAGCTTTCATCTCACCCTTTCACTCGACCCGCCTTCCCCTTGAGAGCATGTAGTTAATGAAGAAATGTCCGTTATGACTTATTTTTTTGCCAAGTGTTCCGAAAAAAAGTGATCGTTTGATACGCCTCAAGAAATGGCATCGGTCAACTGTGCCGCCACGCCATCTATACCACTGACGCCGCCCACGGCATGGCCAAAACAGGATTCTTGCCTGACGGATTTACTGGTGCCCGAAACTGGCGGCGGCCAAATGCGCCTTGTCTTCGCCGATGCATCGGGCCGGACAACTGCTCAGGACAAGCACATGCGCAATGGTTCGTTACGGTGAGGCAAGCGGCAAGATAGATGCCAAAGAACAGGCGCCCGTTGATACGTTTGGCCACTGGCAGCAGGGATATTCGGGGCCAACCGACGGCACTGGCTCCGAGCGCAGCAGGAACCAGGGAAAACCGTCGACAGCGCTGGCTTCTGAATCAATAAAATAGGGAGTATGTGGAATTTTCACAGAATGCACGTCCGGAAAACATGGCGTAGTGCAGGAGTATATGGCGCAAGCAGGGCTGACGCCGCAGCTGGCTAGGTGAGGCGCACGCCTTGCAAGGCGCTACCCTGACGGAATTGGGCAGCCGGCAAACGCTTGCCACCGGCTTTTTGCAACTCCAGCAAGCGCAGCATGCCGCTGCCGCAGGCCACATCGATGCCCCGATCGGTTGCCGCCAGCACCGTCCCGGGTGCGGCTTGACCCTCGTCCAGCGGCAATGCCACCGCCTGCCACAGTTTCAGCGTCGCGCCGTCCCAGTTCGCGGTCGCGCCGGGAAATGGGTTGAAGGCTCGAATCTTGCGTGCCAGTGCTTCTGCCGGCGAGGAAAAGTCGAGCGCCGCCTCGTGCTTGCCGACCTTGGCGGCATAGCTGACGCCGGTCAGCGGCTGCGGCTCGGCCGCCAGCGTGCCTTGCTCCAGCGAGTGCAAGGCTTGCACGATCAGGCTGCCGCCCAGTTGCGCCAGCTTGTCGTGCAGGCTGGCAGTGGTGTCCGTGGCAGCGATCGGCAGCGCCTGCCGCAGCAGCATCGGTCCGGTATCGAGCCCTTCATCCATTTGCATGATGGTGATGCCGGTTTCGTCGTCGCCCGCTTCGAGCGCGCGGTGGATCGGCGCCGCGCCGCGCCAGCGCGGCAACAGCGATGCGTGGATATTGATGCAGCCGCGCGGCGGAATCTGCAGCACGCTGGGCGGCAGGATCAGCCCGTAGGCGGCCACCACCATCACGTCGTGTGCGGTGGCGCGCAGCAACTCGTGCGCCTCCATGGCCATCTCCGGATATTTGCCGTCCAGCCGCAGCGACACCGGCTGCGCCACGGCGATCCCGTGCGCTGCGGCGAACTGCTTGACCGCCGACGCCTGCAATTGCAGGCCGCGTCCGGCCGGACGATCCGGCTGGGTCAGTACCAGCGGAATCTCGAAGCCGGCGGCATGCAAGGCGCGCAGCGCAACCGCGGCGAATTCGGGCGTACCCGCGAAAATGATCTTCATAGGGAAATCGTGGTGCGGCGCCGGGTGCGCGACCAGCGCATCAGCGGACGGCTGCCAGTTGCCGCTCGCGCTTCAGTTCGCGCTCTTCCTTCAGCATGCGGGTCTTGATCCGGTTGCGCTTCAAGGGCGACAGGTATTCGACGAATACCTTGCCTTTCAGGTGGTCGATCTCGTGCTGGATGCAGACCGCCAGCAAGCCATCGGCCGCCAGCTCGAACGACTTGCCATCGGCGTCCTGGGCACGCACCTTGACTTGCGCATGACGCTCGACGCCGTCATATACGCCCGGCACCGACAGGCAGCCTTCGTCGTAGACCTGCTTTTCTTCGCTGGCCCAAACGATTTCAGGGTTGATGAAGACCCGCAACTCATCGTGCGTATCGGAGACGTCGATCACGATCAATTGCTCATGCACATCGACCTGGGACGCGGCCAGGCCGACGCCAGGCGCGGCGTACATGGTCTCGGCCATATCGGCCACCAGCTGCTTCAGGCGCGCGTCGAAAGTGCGCACCGGCCTGGCAACTTTGTGCAGGCGCGCATCGGGATAACGCAGGATTGGTAATAGTGACATACGGCTCTATACGGCTTTTGTGCAACAAGGTAACAATGTGAGATGGTGGTTCTTCTTGCTAGTTCAAGGATTTATGGGCAGAATTTGATTCAATTTGGCAAGTTTTTTATCAACTCTTCCTCTTGCACCATCCCTTGTTCCAGGCATATTGCGTCCGCCGATCTCACCGGAAGAACTATGAAAAAGTTTAGCACAGCCGTCTGCATTTTCGCTCTTGCCGTGCCATTGGGCGCACTGGCCGCCGCAGCCGACTCGAACGCCAACTGCCGCTTCCTCGACGCCGCCCCGGACCAGCATGCGGTGGTGCGCGGCGACACGTTATGGGGAATTTCCGGCAAGTTCCTGCAACACCCGTGGTGCTGGCCACAGGTATGGGACATGAACCGCGAGCAGATCCGCAACCCGCACTGGATTTATCCGGGACAAATCGTCTATCTGGACCGTGTCGCCGGCCGCTTGCGCCTGGCACAACCGGTCGGCAGCGACACCAACGGCGCCAACGTCCGCTTGGCGCCGCAAATCCGCAGCCGGCAACTGGACGCCGAAGCGATTGCCGCCATCCCATCCGGCGCCATCGAACCGTTCCTGTCGCAACCGCTGATCGTCGAGCCAGCCCAGTTGCAGGGTACTCCGCGCATCGTTGCCACCCAGGAAGGACGCGTATACCTGGGTAAGAACGACAAGGCTTACATACGCGGCGACCTGGCAGATGGCACCACGTTCCAGGTGTTCCGCCCTGCCAAGCCGCTGACCGATCCCGATAGCAAGGCCATACTCGGCTATGAAGCCATGTATCTGGGCGACGTCACACTGGAGCGCAGCGCCGCTGCGGCGGACGAAGCGCATACCTTCATCGTCACCCGCTCGAAGGAGGAAATGGGGGTCGGCGACCGCCTGCTGCCGACGCCGCCGGTGCCGATCATGAACTACGTGCCGCATGTCCCGGCCAGCCCGGTCGGCGCGCGCGTGATCTCGGTCTATGGCGGCGTCAGCCATGCCGGCAGCAATCAGATCGTCGCGATCAACCGCGGCAGCGCGGATGGCATCGATGTCGGCACCGCGCTCGAACTGTATCGCTTCGGCCGCATCGTGCCGGATCCTACCGATGACAAAAAACCGGTCAAGCTGCCGGACCAACGCTACGGTTCGCTGTTCGTGTTCCGCGTGTTTGAGCAAGTGTCGTACGGCCTGATCATGCAGGTCACCGATTCGGTACAGGTCGGCGACGTCGCCCGTTCACCCGAATAAGCCGCTGGCGATGGCTGGTTCCGGCACGCACGAGGCCAGCCGCGACGATGACCTAGCCGGCTGGCTGCGGCTGGCCCAGACGCCCGGCGTCGGCCCGGAAACCGGGCGCCGGCTGCTGGCCGCCTTCGGCCTGCCGGAAAATATTTTTGCCGCCAGCCTTGCCAGCCTGCAAACAGTCGTCAGCCAGCGCATCGCCCAAGCCTTGCGCCAGCCACCGACGGAAGCTGCCGCTACCTTGATCGAACAGACGCTGGCCTGGGCCGCCGCCAGCGGCAACCAGGCTCTGACGCTGGCGGACGCGGATTATCCGCCCAGCCTGCTGGAAATTCCCGATCCGCCGCTGATCCTGTACGTCAAGGGCCGGCTGGAATTGCTGGCGCGGCCCGCCGTGGCGGTGGTCGGCAGCCGCAATGCCAGCACGCAGGGCACGTTGAACGCTGAACAATTCTCGCAAGCCTTGAGCCAGGCCGGCTACACCATTATTTCCGGCCTCGCCCTCGGCATCGACGCCGCCGCCCATCGCGGCGCGCTGCTGGCGGCGGATGGCGGCTCGACCGTGGCCGTGATCGGCACCGGCGCCGACCTCGTCTATCCGGCGCGCAACCGTGCGTTGGCGCATCAGATCGCTGCCGAAGGTTGCATCGTCAGCGAATACCCGCTCGGGACGCCGGCCATCGCCGCTAACTTCCCGCGCCGCAACCGCCTCATCTCGGGCCTGGCGCGCGCAGTGCTGGTGGTGGAGGCCGCAGCCCAATCCGGCTCCCTGATCACCGCCCGCATGGCGGCCGAACAGGGACGCGACGTATGGGCGATTCCGGGTTCGATCCATGCCCCGCTATCCAGAGGCTGTCATCAATTGATCAAGCAGGGCGCCAAATTGGTGGAGTCGGCCCAGGATGTGCTCGAAGAATTGCAGCATCTGCCGCTGCCACTACCCGCATTGGCAAGCGAGGTGAGCGCTCCGAGCGGCGACGCCGGCTTGCCGGCCTGCCGCTTGCTGGAGGCGATGGGCTTCGATCCGGTGACGCCGGATCTGCTGGCGGCACGCTGTGCGCTGGACGTGGCCACCCTAGCAGGAATGTTACTGACGCTGGAATTGCAGGGGCAAGTCGAACTCATGCCCGGTGGCAGCTATCGCCGGCTGGCCTGATCCTGCCTGTGAGCCTTGTGCTACAGTGACGGCATGTTCGATGTCCTTGTATACCTTTACGAAACGTATTACCGGCCCGATGCCTGTCCAGAACCGGCGGCCTTGGCACGCAAGCTGTCGGCAGCCGGTTTCGAACAGGATGAAATTGCGCAAGCTCTCGGCTGGCTCACCGACCTGGCGGAAATCAAACACGAATTTGTCGGTCGTCCTGCACAGCAAACACCATTTTCCAGCGGCATCCGCATTTACGCCGAAGTCGAATTGAACTTGCTCGGTACGGCTGTGGTCGGTTTCATTCAGTTCCTGGAGTCGGCCAAGATGCTCAATCCGGTGCAGCGTGAAATCGTCATCGAGCGGGCGCTGGCCGCCAGCGAATCGCCGTTGACGCTCGACAAGCTGAAGGTGATCGTGCTGATGGTGCTGTGGAGCGAAGGCAAGGAACCGGACGGCTTGATGTTCGACGAACTGTTCGAGGACGACGACGATCCCGAACCGCGCCTGTTGCACTGACAACCGCTGCCGCACTCCCCTAGTCACCACCGGCTTGCTTGCGATTTTCGCAGCATCGCGCTTATCATTGGCCGCTAAATTAACTGCCATCGCCGACTACAGCGCGAAGTTGCAATGAGTTTGCATCTGCGCAATTTCTGTACTATGCATGGTTTCGCGCCCCATCGCGCGCCAATTTCGAGACCCTATTCATGAGCAAAACCCTCATCATCGCCGAGAAGCCCTCTGTCGCGAACGATATCGCGAAGACGCTCGGCGGCTTCACCAAGCACGATGAGTACTTCGAGTCGGACCAGTATGTCCTATCGTCCGCAGTCGGCCATTTGCTCGAAATCGCGGTGCCGGAAGAATACGATGTCAAGCGCGGCAAATGGTCGTTCGCAAACCTGCCGATGATCCCGCCCCACTTCGCGCTGAACCCGATCGCCAAGACCGAGTCGCGGCTGAAAGTGTTGAACAAGCTGATCAAGCGCAAGGACGTCACCGCCCTGATCAACGCCTGCGATGCCGGGCGCGAAGGGGAACTGATCTTCCGCCTGATCGCGCAAAACGCCAAGGCCAAGCAGCCGATCCGGCGGCTGTGGTTGCAATTGATGACGCCGAACGCGATCCGCGAAGGCTTCACCAAGCTGCGCAGCGATGAAGAAATGATGCCGCTGGCCGATGCCGCGCGCTGCCGCTCGGAAGCCGACTGGCTGATCGGCATCAATGGTACGCGGGCGATGACCGCCTTCAACTCGAAGGAAGGCGGCTTCTACCTGACCACCGTCGGCCGGGTACAGACACCGACCCTGTCGATCGTGGTCGAGCGCGAAGAGAAGATCAAGAAATTCGTACCGCGCGACTATTGGGAAGTGCGCGGCGAATTCGTCTGCGCCGCTGGCATCTACGAAGGGCGCTGGCTCGACACCAAATTCAAGAAGGAT
>DATJCV010000273.1:0-17345 GCA_035497775.1 Burkholderiaceae bacterium
CCCTGCGCCTTCAGGTGATCGACCACGCGGTGCACTTCGTCGTCGGAGACGAAGGCGCCATGCGCACGCATCGGCAGGCCGGTGCCGGGCGGCATGTACAGCATGTCGCCCATGCCGAGCAGGGTTTCCGCACCCATCTGATCGAGAATCGTGCGCGAGTCGATCTTGCTGCTGACCTGGAACGCCATCCGGGTCGGGATGTTGGCCTTGATCAGGCCGGTGATGACGTCGACCGAGGGCCGTTGCGTGGCCAGGATCAAATGGATGCCGGCGGCACGCGCCTTTTGCGCGATGCGGGCAATCAGCTCTTCGACCTTCTTGCCGACCACCATCATCAAATCCGCCAGCTCGTCGATGATGATGACGATGGTCGGCAGTTTTTCCAGTGGCTCCGGCGCATCCGGCGTCAGGCTGAACGGATTGGGAATTTTCTCTTCTTTCCGCTCCGCCTCGACGATCTTGGCGTTATAGCCGGCCAGGTTGCGCACGCCCAGCTTGGACATCAGCTTGTAGCGCCGCTCCATCTCGCCCACCGCCCAGTTCAGCGCGTGGCCGGCCTGGCGCATGTCGGTCACCACCGGCGCCAGCAGGTGCGGGATGCCTTCGTAGATCGACAGTTCCAGCATTTTCGGATCGATCAGGATCAGCCGCACCTGGCTCGGGTCGGACTTGTACAGAAACGACAGGATGGTGGCATTGATGCCGACCGACTTGCCGGAGCCGGTGGTGCCGGCTACCAGCAGATGCGGCATCTTGGCCAGATCCGCCACCACCGGATTGCCGGCAATATCCTTACCGAGCGCGATCGTCAGGCTGGAAGCGCTGTCGTGATACACCTTGGAGCCGAGGATTTCGGTCAGGCGCACGATCTGCCGCTTCGGGTTCGGCAGCTCGAGGCCCATGTAATTCTTGCCGGGGATGGTTTCCACCACCCGAATCGAGGTCAGCGACAGCGAACGCGCCAAGTCGCGCGCCAGATTGACGATCTGGCTACCCTTGACGCCGGTGGCGGGCTCGATTTCGTAGCGCGTGATGACCGGCCCCGGATACGCGGCCACCACCTTCGCCTCGACACCGAAGTCCGATAATTTTTTCTCGATCAGGCGGCTGGTGAATTCCAGCGTCTCGATGCTGACGGTCTGCTGCGCCGGCGGCGCCTCATCCAGCAGCGACAGCGGCGGCAAATTGGTATCCGGCATCTCCTGGAACAGCGGCGCCTGCTTTTCCTTTTGCACCCGCTCGGATTTCGGTACCGCCACCACTTGCGGTTCAATCCGGATCGGCGCCGCTTCGACCGTCCGCGCGCGCTCCTGCACCACCACGCCTTCGCGCTTGACCGCCGCCATCATGCCAAGCAGGCGATCCTGGCGCGCCTCGTACAGATTGCGCAGCCACAGCACGGCATTTTCCAGGGCGGCGCCGATGCGCTCCGCCACCGCCAGCCATGAAACATGGAAGAACAGGCTGAAACCGAGGCAAAACAGCAGCAGCAGCAGCAACGTGGCGCCGGTAAACCCGAGCGCGTTCTGCGCGGCGGCGCCGATCAATTCGCCCAGCACGCCGCCCGGCGCGCGCGGCAATTGCGCCTTCAGCGTGTACAGCCGCATGTATTCGAGGCCGAGGCTGCCGCTCATCAGCAAGACAAAACCGATGGCGCTGATCAAGCCTTCCTGCCGATGCGGCGCCTCCGGTTCCTTCTGCAGCAAAAATTTCTGCGACAGCCGCCGATAACCGCCCCATACCGAGCGCCCCAGCAGGACGCACCACCACCAGGCGGAAAAGCCGAAGATGAACAGCAACAGGTCCGCCAGCCAGGCGCCGACCCGGCCGCCCCAATTGCCGAGCTTGGGTACCAGATTGGCATGCGACCAGCCCGGATCGGCCTTCGAATAGCTCAGCAGGATCATTAGCAGGTACAGGGTCAGCACCGCCAGCACCAGCCAGCGCGCCTCGTACAGCAAGCGCACCAGCCGGCTAGGCAGGGGCTGGGCGCGTGGCGCCGACGTGTTGCGGGTATAGGCTTGTGTTGTTCTAGTCATAAGTCACGGCGGATGATGCGGTTTGCGGGCTACCGGCAGGCAGCATTCTGAATCGGCTGGGCAGTGGGATTATGCACCCGGCAGGCGGAGACCGGCGCTGCATATGCCAATCATGCGGATTGTCGGCGCCTGGCCGCTCCCCTCGTCAGCCCGGCGGGTCGTCTATAATCTTAACCACTTTCGGTGCAAATCACCTCAATATTGCCTTGCGTTTGCAATTTGGTCGCCAGGCCGCATCTGTCTTACGTGGCACCGCATTTTTACTCATTTGCCTCTCATATGGATTTTATGGCTACTCCCAAACATGCTCAAGTATTGATCCTCGGTTCCGGCCCGGCCGGCTATAGCGCCGCTGTGTATGCCGCGCGCGCCAACCTGAAGCCGGTGATGATTACCGGCGTCGAGCAAGGCGGCCAGCTGATGACCACCACCGATGTCGAAAACTGGCCGGGCGACGCGCTCGGCGTGCAGGGTCCGGAGCTGATGCAGCGCCTGCTGCACCACGCCGAACGCTTCAATACCGAAATCATCTTCGACCATATCCACACTGCACACTTGGCGGAAAAGCCGATGCGCCTCAGCGGTGACAGCGGCGACTATACCTGCGACGCGCTAATCATCGCCACCGGCGCCTCGGCGCAATATCTCGGCCTGCCCTCCGAAGAAGAATTCATGGGCAAGGGCGTGTCGGGCTGCGCCACCTGCGATGGTTTCTTTTACAAGGAACAGGAAGTCGCGGTGGTCGGCGGCGGCAATACCGCGGTCGAGGAAGCGCTGTACCTGTCGAATATCGCCTCGAAGGTCACGGTCATCCATCGGCGCGACAAGTTCCGCGCCGAGCCGATCCTGGTCGACCGCCTGATGGCGCTGGTCGAGAGTGGAAAAGTCGAGATCAAGTGGGATCACACGCTGGAAGAAGTCGCCGGCGATCAGAGCGGCGTCACCGGCATCACGATCCGCTCGCGGCACACCGACGCCCTTTCCACCGTCAAGGTGCACGGCGTTTTCATCGCCATCGGGCACAAGCCGAACACCGGCATCTTCGAGGGCCAGCTGGATATGGAAAACGGCTACATCGTCACCCGCTCCGGGCAAAAGGGCATGGCCACTGCCACCAGCATCCCGGGTGTATTCGCCGCCGGCGACGTCCAGGATCATATCTACCGGCAGGCAGTCACCAGCGCCGGCACCGGCTGCATGGCGGCACTGGATGCGCAAATGTATCTGGAGCTGTTGACCAGTTGAGGCAGTGGGCGCGCGCCTTTTGCCCGCTGATTCGCCGCGCCCTGGTCTCATTGCATCCATGGCATTCCGGAGTCGCTCACGATGCCTGCCTCGATCAAGAATTTTGCCGCCCTCGCATCGCTGCGCCAGGAATTGAAAGCGCAGGATGAGGCGCGCCGCGCCGCCGAAGCGGAACGACAGCGCCAGCAACAGGCCGTACACGACGAAGCCGAATTATTTCGGCGCAGCATCGGCCAGGTAGCGCCACTGACGGTGGCGGAGCGGGCAACGCCGGCCCCGGCACGACCGTCGCCGGTGGCACACCAGCATCTGGCTGATGAAAAAGCGGCGTTGCAGGAGTCGCTTTCCGACGAGTTCACCACGGAAACGCTACTGGCCACCGACGATGAGCTCAGCTTCGCACGCGACGGTATCGGCACCGACACCTTGCGCAAGCTGCGCCGTGGCCACTGGGTGATCCAGGCCCAACTCGATCTGCACGGCTTGCGACGCGACGAAGCGCGCACCGCGCTGGCCGAATTCGTGCGGCAGGCAAGCCGGCGTGGCTTGCGCTGCGTGCGCATCATTCACGGCAAGGGATTGGGATCAGTGAACCGGGAGCCGGTCCTGAAAGGCTGGGTGCGCAACTGGCTGCCGCAGAAACAGGAAGTGCTGGCGTTCTGCCAAGCCAGGGCCGCAGATGGCGGTTCGGGAGCGCTGGTGGTACTGCTAAAAGCCTCGGCTTAATTACATACTAGCATAGGTATTTTTTACAACAGCCTGAAATGCTGCGACAACGGCTCATTTTTAGGCATACTCCTGCAATGACCAACTTCAGCGGCAAAACCGTGTTGGCCTACGTGTCTATCTTGCCTGTCATTCCTGCGGCTTCAAGCGCGGATGACAGGCAAGATAGATACGAGGTTCAGTGAACAGCTCCATCGATCGCGGTAGAGCACCGCCACCGGTCGTGTCTAGACTGCTTCCGGCCCGGTCTCGCCGGTGCGGATGCGCACCACCTGCTCGACGTTCTGCACAAAGATCTTGCCATCGCCGATCTTGCCGGTACGCGCCGCCTTGATGATTGCCTCCACCACGTTCTCCACCGCGCCATCGTCAACCACCACCTCCACCTTCACCTTTGGCAGGAAATCGACCACATATTCGGCGCCGCGATACAACTCGGTATGACCCTTCTGCCGGCCAAATCCCTTCACTTCAGTCACCGTTAAACCTGCAACCCCGACCTCGGCCAGCGCCTCCCGCACTTCATCGAGCTTGAAAGGTTTGATAATGGCGGTCACTTGCTTCATGGAAACTCCTAAGAAAATAAAACCTTGGAAATTCAAAACTCCGGCACGTCATCCGGCAATTGGCAAAGGCTACCCTGTCAGCACACGACTTTCCAGCTATTCCAGAAATTTCGATGTCATCGGGTAGCGCCAGTCGCGCCCAAAAGCGCGGTGCGTGACGCGAATCCCGACCGGGCCTTGGCGCCGCTTGTATTCGTTTATTTTAATCAAACGCGTGACCCGGGTCACATCCTGCGGGGCAAAGCCGGCGCCGATGATCTCGGCCACGCTCTGGTTTTCCTCGACGTAGCGCTGCATGATCGCATCCAGGATTTCATACGGCGGCAGCGAATCCTGGTCGGTCTGGTCCGGCCGCAACTCGGCCGAGGGTGCGCGCGTCAGGATTCGCCGCGGAATCACTTCCGACAGCGTGTTGCGGTAGTCGCACAGGCGGTACACCAGCGTCTTGGCGATGTCCTTCAGCGGCGCGAAACCGCCCGCCATGTCGCCGTACAGGGTGCAATAGCCGACCGCGACCTCGCTCTTGTTGCCGGTAGTCAGCACCATCGCGCCGGTTTTGTTCGACAGCGCCATCAGGATCGTGGCCCGAATCCGGGCCTGGATATTTTCTTCGGTGGTGTCCTCCGGCAAACCGGCGAATTCCGCCGCCAGCGTGGCGCGAAAGGCGGCAAAGCAGTCGTCGATGCGGATTTCGTCGTAGCGCACGCCCAGCCGCTGCGCCATATCGCGCGAATCGAGCCAGGAAATTTCCGCGGTATAGGGCGACGGCAGCATCACCGTACGTACTTTCTCGGCACCCAGCGCATCGGCGGCGAGTGCCACCGTCAACGCCGAATCGACGCCGCCCGACAACCCGATGATCACGCCCGGAAAGCCATTCTTGCCAACATAGTCGCGCACCCCCAGCACCAGCGCCTGGTACACCTCGGCCTCGATCGCTTGCGGCGCCGGCATAGGCTGCGGCTGCGGCTCGGCACCATCGAATGGAATGATCCGCAAATCTTCCTGCACGTGCGCCAATTGCGCGCACAACGTGCCGTTGCGATTCATCACGAAGGAATTGCCATCGAAGATCAGTTCATCCTGGCCACCAACCAGATTGACGTACACGGCCGCCATGCCTTGCGCGGCGACGTGGTTGCGCAGCGCATCCTGGCGCACGTGCAGTTTGCCCATATGAAACGGTGAGCCATTCAGCACCAGCAGCACCTGGGCGCCGGCTGCGCGCGCACGCGCCGGCGCATGCGGATACCAGGTGTCTTCACAGATATTGATGCCGAAGCACACGCCGCTAACCGTGAACACGAACGGCGCATCGGATGGCGAAAAATAGCGCCGTTCGTCGAACACATCGGCGTTCGGCAGCTCAAACTTGCAATAGGTACCGAGGATTTTTCCGTTCGCCAATACCGATGCGGCGTTGCGGCGTACGCCATCTTGCACCAACGGATGACCGACCACCACATGCACGCCGGACAAGGGCGCCAGCTCTGCCGCCAGCGCCGCCAACGTCTCGTTGCTTTTTGCGTAAAATGCATCACGCAGCAGCAGATCCTCCGGCGGATAACCGACCAGCGACATTTCCGGCGTCAGCACGATCTGCGCCCCCTGCTGCGCCGCCAGGCGCGCGCAGTCGGCAATTTTGTTGCGATTGCCGGCGAGATCCCCGACGTTGCTGTTGATCTGTGCGATCGCGACTTTAACGGTCATGATGATGTAATGAATAGCGTTGGAGCGGGCGCAATCTGCGCCACAACGAGCTGAAACAAGAAGGTATCCGTCCCTAGTGAATTATCGCACGCGAATCATTAACTCCCTGTCAGCAGTGGGCCAGCCGGCATGGGATGCGCTGGTCGAGCTGCAACCAGATGCCAATCCTTTCCTGTCGTTTGCGTTTCTGCACGCGCTGCACGAAAGCGGCTGCGCCAGCACCGAAACCGGCTGGCAGCCGCACTACCTGACCCTATGGCACGGCACGCTGCTGCAGGCAGCGCTGCCGCTGTATCTCAAGACCCATTCGTATGGCGAATACGTATTTGACTGGGCCTGGGCCGATGCCTACCGACGCAACGGCCTTGATTACTATCCCAAGCTGCTGGCCGCGATTCCGTTCACGCCAGTCACCGGCCCGCGCCTGCTGGCGCGTGACGCCGCAGCCCGGCACGCATTGATCGCCGCCCTGATCGCGCTGCAGGAACAGGGCGATGTCTCTTCCAGCCACATCCTGTACCCAGGCCAGGCGCAGGCAAGCGCCTTGCAGGACGCTGGATTTTTACTGCGGTACGGCGTCCAGTTTCACTGGCTGAACGCGGGCTATCGCAGCTTCGATGAATTCCTGGCCACGCTGGAGCGCAAGAAACGCAAGAATATCGTCGCCGAACGGCGCAAGGTACACGCTGCCGGCGTCAGCTTTCGCCACATCGGCGGCGCCGAGGCGAGCGCGGCCGACTGGGCTTTTTTCAATCGCTGCTATCGCCACACCTATGCCGCCCATTATTCGACGCCCTATCTGAACCTGGATTTTTTCCGGCGCATTGGCGCCGCCATGCCGGAAAACATCCTGCTGATCGTGGCCGAGCGCAGCGGACGGCCAATCGCCAGCTCCCTGCTGATCCATACCGCAGACACGCTGTACGGGCGCTACTGGGGCACGCTGGAAGAACTGCCCTGCCTGCATTTCGAGACCGCCTACTATCAGCCGCTGGATTTTTGCATTGCGCGCGGCATCCGGTATTTTGAAGGCGGCGCCCAGGGCGAGCACAAGATGGCGCGCGGCTTCCTGCCGCAGCAGACTTGGTCGGCGCACTGGCTGGCGCATCCGGCCTTTGCCGATGCCGTCGAACGTTTTTTGCAACAGGAAAGCGGCGGCATCGCTGCCTACATGCATGAGTTGAACGAGCACACGCCATTTCGGCCAGGAAGGCAACCGGAAAATTTTTAAAGTGTGGCAGCCAATTCCTTGTCAGCAACGCAACGACAAGGCATGCTCTGGGCATCATGGCCATTTCCACTTCCCTGCCGCTTCCACCGCCGAGCGCCACGTCCGCGGCGTCTATACCGCATCGCATCGGCCGTTTCCATATCCTGCGCGAACTGGGCCGCGGTGCGATTGGTTCGGTCTATCTGGCGCACGATCCGATCATCGACCGCAGCGTCGCCATCAAGACCTTCAATCCGCGCTTGACCCCGGCCGAAAGAAAACAGCACGGGCAGCAATTCATCAACGAGGCGCGCGCCGCCGGGCGCCTGTCGCATCCGAACATCGTCACCATTTTTGACGCCGCGGACGAGCGCGGCGTGCCCTACATCGCGATGGAGTACCTGCAGGGACGCGAGCTGTACAAGCTGCTGGACAACGGCACCCGCTTTGAAAACGTCGAGATCGCCGCCATCGTGCGCAAGCTGGCCGAGGCACTCGAGTATGCGCACCAGAACGGCGTCGTGCATCGCGACATCAAACCGGCGAACATTTTCATGCAGGCCGAGAATCAGCCGAAGCTGGTCGATTTCGGCATTGCGCGCGCGCCCAATCGGGTCTTCGGCAAGCCGGAAAACGTCGACCAGCCATTCACGCTGTTCCAGCAGAACTTGCTGGGCACGCCGAATTACATGTCGCCCGAGCAGGCGCTGGGCAAACCGGTCGACGCCCGCACCGACATCTATTCGCTGGGCGCCGTCCTGTATGAAATGCTGACCGAACGCAAGCCGTTTGCTACGCGCGATTCGGAACAACTGCTGCAAATGATCGCCTACAAGGCGGCGCCGGCGCCGCACGAAATCGACCCCGGGATTCCGGCCGAACTGTCGCGGATCGCGATGAAGGCGATCAGCAAGCGACCGGAAAAACGTTACCAGCACGCGCGCGAAATGGCGCTCGACCTGCGGCGCTACCTGGCACGGCAACGGCGCGGCCGGCGGCGTTTGTCCGGCGCGCTGCAGGCCGGCGATGATGAACTGACCGCCGAGGGTCACGGCGCGCTGTTCTGGCTCGGCTGCGCGGCGCTGGCTTGTGCGGCGCTGATCGCCGCAACCGTCCTGTTGCGCTGAACGCGGCACCGGCAACTTCCGCCGATGCGCGATAATGTGCGGCTGGCACCGCTTTTGCGCGGCCCTCTTTTGCGCGCACCCACCTTGACTCGAACCCGATGAAACCCCTGGATATCCTGCTGGCCCTGATTGTCGTCGTGATCTGGGGTTTCAACTTCGTCGTGATTCAAATCGGCCTGCAGGGCTTGCCGCCGCTGCTGTTTTCCGCCTTGCGCTTCCTGTTTGCCGCGTTGCCGCTGGTGTTCTTCATCAAGCGGCCGCCGATCGCGTGGTCCTGGCTGATCGGCTATGCGCTGTTCCAGTTCGCATTGCAGTTCATGCTGCTATTTTCCGGTATCAAGCTCGGCATTCCGGCCGGACTGGCTTCGCTGGTCATGCAGCTGCAGGCATTCTTCACGATCGGACTGGCGGTGCTGCTGCTGGGTGAACGCCCGCTGGTGACGCAATGGCTGGGCGCGCTGATTGCGTTTGCCGGCATGGGACTGGTGGCGATCCATCTGCAAGCGACCGCCACGGTGATCGGCTTCGTGATGCTGATTGGCGGCTCCGTCAGTTGGGGCGTGGCGAATATCCTGACCAAAAAAATCGGCAAGGTGAATGCGCTGGCGCTGGTAGCCTGGGGTTCGCTGCTGGCGGCGCCGCCGCTGTTTCTCAGCTCATGGCTAGCGGAAGGGCCGGCGGCCTGGGGCGCTGTCCATTTGAGCTGGGTGACGGTGGGCGCGGTGCTGTTCCAATCGTATCCGAACACGCTGCTGTGTTTCGGCATCTGGTCAGATCTGATGCGGCGCTATCCGACCGCCACCATCGCCCCGTTCACGCTGCTGGTGCCAGTATCGGGCATGATCGGCGCCGCCCTCGTGCTGGACGAAGCGCTGCAGTGGTGGAAACTCACGGCCGGCGCGCTGGTGCTGCTTGGGCTGGCGTTGAACCAGTTGGGCGGGCGTGTGCTGGCGCCACGCGCACTCGCGGAATAAGCGCAAGGCTTGCAGCGGTGGCAGCGGCCGCGACACGGACGACAGGCCAACTGGAGGATTCTTTCAAAACAGATGTGGTTTTTAGCGGTGTCTTTTATCCACCTAAAAATATCCAACCAACATAGCAAGATAATTTCGTTCTCGCGACGGTAAAGTTGACCGGAGAAAAATTCCCCGTCAACCGGCCATGCCCGTGGAAGCCCGCCCGAACACAGGGCCGAGATAGGGCGCAAGACTTGCAGCCTGAGCGAAAATGCAAACACTTTCGAAAATAGATGAAGTACTGGACACATTTGAAGCGGCCGCCCGCTCCACTGAACGCCTGCCGAGCACCTACAGTGGCAAGCTCGGCATGGACGACGCCTATCGCATACAACTCGCGATGCTGCAGCGGCGCGTGACGCAGGGCGCACAGCATATCGGCTGGAAAGTGGGCCTGACTTCGTCCGCCATGCAGCAGCAGCAAGGGGTGTTCGAGCCGTGCTTCGGCTACCTGCTGGCCTCCGGCCAGGAGCCATCGGGCCGCAGCTTTGCTTTCGATAGCCTGATCGCTCCCGGTTTCGAGAACGAACTTTGCCTGACCATCGGCACCACGCTGCACGGCAGCTCGGTGAATTACGAAAGCGCCCGGCGGGCGGTGTCGCATGTGGCGCCAGCGCTGGAAATTGTCGAAAAGCGCGGCACCTTCAATCGCGATCTGCCGTTATCGATTGCAGACAATGCCCAACAAAAGGCCTTCGTCACCGGTACCGCCATCGAACTCGATCCCGCCGTTTCACTCGCCGAGACTTCGGTTGCAATCATGGTGGACGGGGTTGAACAGGAGCGCGCGAGCGGCGCCGAAGTATTGGGCGACCCGATTCACTCCATCGTCTGGCTGGCGCAAAAACTGGCACAATTCGGCCTCCCGCTGGAGCGCGGCGCCAAGGTCATGTCCGGCTCCTTCACTCGCCAATACGCGTTGCAAAAGGGGCATCGGATCAGCGCCTGCTTCACTCCGTTCGGCTCCGTGAGCGCGACTTTCGTATAGACCATTACTCAAGAAAAAACAGATGGATCTCGGATTGCAATCAAAAACCGCACTGGTGTGCGCTGCCAGCAAGGGGCTCGGACTGGCCTGCGCTGAAGCATTGGCGGCGGAAGGCGTGCAGCTCACCATCGTGGCGCGCACCGAAGGGCCGCTGGAAGCCGCCGCCGCCTCGATCCGCCAGCGCTATCAGGTCGAAGTCAAGGCGGTCGCCTGCGACATCACGACGCCCGAAGGCCGGGCGCTGGCGCTGGCGGCTTGCCCGCAACCCGACATCCTGGTCAACAACGCCGGCGGCCCGAAGCCGGGTGATTTCCGCCAATGGAACCGGGAAGACTGGATTGCCGCGCTGGACGCCAACATGCTGACGCCGATCGAACTGATCAAGGCCACCGTCGACGGCATGATGGCACGCCGCTTTGGGCGGATCGTCAATATCACCTCGGCTGCTGTCAAGGCGCCGATCGATATTCTCGGCCTGTCGAACGGCGCCCGTTCCGGCTTGACCGGCTTTGTCGCCGGCCTCGCGCGCCAAGTCAGCCGCCACAACGTGACCATCAATAATCTCTTGCCGGGGCCGTTCGATACCGAGCGCTTGCGCAGCACCTTCGAAGCACAGGCCGCACGTTCCAATACGAGCGGTGCCGAAGTGGCCGAGCAATGGATTGCGCGCAATCCCAGCGGTCGCTTTGGCGCACCGGACGAATTCGGCCATGCCTGCGCCTTCCTGTGCAGCGCCAAAAGCGGCTACATCACGGGCCAGAACCTGCTGCTGGACGGCGGCGAGTACCGAGGCGTGTTCTGACTTCCGAAAACTTACTGCCATTTTCCGAAGACTATTTTTACTGCGGCATCATCTTAAAATTGAGGGGACTTCACATGCATCTCGGATTCGTTCGCACCGTACTCGCCAGCGCCATCGCCTTGGCATTTTCCGGCACCGTCGCCGCGCAGGAACAGACCATCACTATCGGCCACGTAGCGCCCACTTCAGGCCAGATCGCGCATCTTGGCAAGGACAGTGAAAATGGCGCGCGCATGGCGATCGATGAAGTCAACGCCAAGGAGCCTGTGATCGGCGGCAAGAAAGTCAAATTCGTGCTGATGACGGAAGATGACGCGGCCGATCCGAAGCAAGGTACCGCGGTGGCGCAGAAATTCGTCGATGCCAAGGTCAACGGCGTGATCGGCCACCTGACCTCGGGCACCTCGATCCCGGCCTCGAAGATCTATTCGGACGCTGGCATTCCGCAAATTTCGCCAGCGGCGACCAACCCGAAATACACCCAGCAGGGTTACAAGACCACCTTTCGCGTGGTCGCCAGCGACAGCCGCCTCGGCGCCGCGCTGGGTAAATATGCGGTTACCGACCTGAAACTGAAAAATATCGCGGTGATCGACGACCGTAGCGCCTACGGCCAGGGGCTGGCCGAGCAGTTTGCCAAGGCGGCCAAGGCGGCTGGCGGCAAAATCGTCTCGCAGCAGTACACCACCGAAAAATCCGTCGATCTGAACTCGCAACTGACCGCGATCAAGGCCAAGAAGCCGGACCTGATCTTCTTCGGCGGCACCGACGCGGTGGCCACGCCGATGCTGCGCCAGATGAAGCAGCTCGGCCTCAACGCCAAACTGATGGGCGGCGACGGCATCTGCACCGAAACCATGGCCAAGCTGGCCGGCGATGCCTTCACCGACGGCCAGGTGATCTGCGCCGAACCGGGCGGCATCCAGGAAGGCCAAAAGCGCCAGATGGACACCTTCCGCGAGCAGTACAAGCAGAAGTTCAACCAGGATGTCGTGATCTACGCGCCTTATACCTATGACGCGACGATGGCAATGATCAGCGCCATGCAGAAGGCCGGGTCCGCCGATCCGGCGAAATACCTGCCGGCATTGGCGAAGGGCAAACAGCCCGGCGTGACCGGCACCATCGCCTTCGATGCGCATGGCGACATCATCGATGGCTCGCTGACGCTGTACGCCTTGGCCGAGCATCAGCGCAAGCTGATCGCGGTGACCAAGTAAACCGCCGCACCCGTTCCGGCGCGCCAGGATCGGCGCGCTGGCGTACAGCCCTTTTCCCTTTCTTTAGCTTCCAGAATGTCGCTCTCGCCCTTCATCCGTCCCGCCATTGAACGATTGGTCAGCTCGCAAATCCGCGAGGTGGCGAACGCCGGCATGGGCGATCCCGATGTGCTGCCATTCTGGTTCGGAGAGCCGGATCAGGTAACGCCGCAATTCATCCGCGATGCGGCCTGCACCGCCTTGCAGGGTGGCGCCACCTTCTACACGCAGAACTGCGGCGTGCCGGCGCTGCGGCAGGCGATTGCCACCTATGCCGGCGCGCTGCATCGCCCACTGGCGGCGGAACGCGTGGTGGTCACCAGTTCCGGCAATTCGGCGCTGATGATCGCGGCGCAGCTGGTGGTGGAACCGACCTGCCGCGTGGTGGTGGTGACGCCGGTCTGGCCCAACCTGACTGAAATCCCCAAGATACTGGGTGCCCACGTGGTACGCGCCCCGCTCGACTACGCCAACGGCCGCTGGACGCTGAACCTGGACAAGTTGCTGGCGCTGCTGACGCCGAACACGCGCGCGGTCTTCATCAATTCCCCCAACAATCCGACTGGCTGGACCATGTCGCGCCACGACCAGCAGGCGGTCCTTGAGCATTGCCGCCGACTGGGCATCTGGATCATCGCCGATGACGTCTACGAGCGCCTGTATTTTGGCGCCGAGGGCCGTTCGGCGCCGGCCTTTGCCGACATCGCCGACGAGCACGATCGGCTGCTGACCACCAACAGTTTTTCGAAATCCTGGCTGATGACCGGCTGGCGCCTGGGCTGGATCAGCGCGCCGCCCGGCGTGGTGGAACGCTTGGGCACGATCGTCGAGTACAACACCTCGTGCGCGCCCGGTTTCGTGCAGTTGGCAGGCATCGCCGCGCTGGAACAGGGAGAAAGCGTGGTACAGGCCAGCGTCACGCGCCTGCGCAACGCGCGCGACTACCTGTGCGATGCCTTGAATCAGTTGCCCGGCATCAGCGCTTCGCCGCCGGACGGCGCGATGTACGTGTTTTTTGAATGCGAACAGGCGCGCCGGGAAGGCAGCCTGCCCTTCGCTCAGCGCCTGGTGCGCGAAGCGGGCTTGGGGCTGGCGCCAGGCGGCGCCTTCGGGCCGGAGGGCGACGGCTTCCTGCGCTGGTGCACCGCCAACTCGATCGAGCGCCTGGAACAAGGGGTGGCGCGCTTGCAAGGACTGCTGAAAGCTTGATCAAACCCAGGCACATCGCATAGGATTTGAAAACAATCAACTCAAATCACCATGCGATGAAAAAGAAAGTGCCTTACCGCGACCTCGATGAAGTTGATCTGGCTATTCTGCGCGACCTTCAGGACGACGGCCGCCTGTCCAACGCCAAGCTGGCGGAACGCCTGTCGCTGAGCGAGACGCCGTCGTGGCGACGCTTGAAACGGCTGGAGGAGGAAGGCTATATCGAGGGTTACCAGGCCAACCTGAATCGCCGCAAGCTGGGCTTCGGCGTGCTCGCCTTCGTGCAGCTGAATTTCTTCAGCCACAATGCCAAGGATTTCGCTGAATTCACACAGACGATTCAGGCCTGCCCGGAAGTGCTTGCGTGCCACCAGATGACCGGGCAAACCGATTACCTGCTGCAAGTGGTGTTCGAGGATCTGGACGCGTATCGCTTGTTCATCGACCGCGTGCTGCGCAATCTGTCGGGAGTCTCGACCATCAATACCAGCCTGTCGCTACGCGAGATCAAGCTGTCCAACCGGTTACCGATCTGATTTGCTTGCGTGGGCGCCGGCACACAATATACTCCCTACACAGCCATGTATTTTCGCTTATAAAATAACTGAAATTTTCATATACTGCATTAAATTTCGAAAATAAAGCCTGATCCGGACAAAAAAAGACGCCGTCGAAGGCGTCTTTTTCTTTCCGACCGAACAGCCGATTTCAGGCCGCCGTGTCGTGCTTCTGGCGGGCATAGGCGGCGACCCCTTCCAGGATTTCCGCGCGCGCCACATCCGACCCTTTCCAGCCCTCGATCTTGACCCACTTGCCTTGTTCCAGGTCCTTGTAGTGCTCGAAAAAGTGGCGGATCTGGTGCAACCGCATGTCGTTGATGTCTTCCGGCTCTTGCCATCCGGTATAGATCGACAACACCTTGTCGACCGGCACCGCCAGCAGCTTCGAGTCGCCGCCCGCTTCGTCGGTCATTTTCAGTACGCCGATCGGACGGCAGCGCACCACGACCCCGGGAAACAGCGGGAACGGCGTGATCACCAGCACGTCGACCGGATCGCCGTCGTCGGCGATGGTTTGCGGAATGTAGCCGTAATTGCACGGGTATTGCATGGCCGTGCTCATGAAGCGATCGACGAAAATCGCACCCGAGTCCTTGTCAACCTCATACTTGATCGGATCGGCATTCATCGGAATTTCAATGATCACGTTAAAATCGTTGGGTAGATCGCGTCCTGCAGAAATCTGGTTCAGACTCATGGTGCTTTCTCGTTTGGGAATGGAATTTTTTGACGTGGAATTATAACGACTTTCGGCTCCGCCTTGTGCGCCGCAGCAGGTACCGGCTTGCCGTCCGCGCCCGATTGGCACGATAATCGCGGCTTCTTTTACCGCGATCTGCCGGGCATGCCGACCCGCGCCACCGGAACCTGCGTGTGACCAAGCCCGATACCGTGCGTTCTCCCACCATGCATTTCGACCTGGTCGATCTGCGCCTGTTCGTCAACATTTCCGAACAAAACAGCTTGACCGGCGGCGCCGAACGCTCGCACATGTCGCTGCCGGCCGCGAGCACCCGCATCAAGAACCTGGAAGACAGCTTCGGCACCCGACTCCTGCATCGCACCGGCCAGGGCGTCACGCTGACGCCGCCGGGTCAGGCGCTATTGCATCACGCGCGGCTGGTGCTGCAGCAACTGGAACAGCTGCGCGGCGACATGCGGGAATATGCGCAAGGCATCAAGGGCCACCTGCGCATCTTCGCCAACACCACCGCGATCACCGAATTCCTGCCCAAGGTGCTGCCGACCTTCCTGGCGCAGCATGCCGACATCAGCATCGACCTGCGCGAGCGCCTGTCGCACGACATCGTGCGGGCGGTGGCGGAAGGCAAGACCGACATCGGCATCGTCGCCGGCAATGTGCGCACCGAAGGGCTGGAAGTGCTGCCCTACCGCCGCGACCGGCTGGTGCTGGCCACCGCGCCCGGCCATCCGCTGGCGCGGCGCGCCAGCGTTTCTTTCGAGGAAACGCTGGAATTCGACTATGTCGGCCTGCCCGAAGCCAGCGCGATCCATGCCTTCCTGCTGCGCGCTGCGGCCGAGCTCAACCGCAGCCTGAAGATCCGCATCCAGGTCGGCAATTTCGACGCCATGTGCCGCATGATCGAAGCCGACGCCGGCATCGGCATCCTGCCGGATTCGGCCGCGCATCGCTACGCGAAAACGATGGCGGTGCGTTTCATCGCGCTGGAAGACGATTGGGCGGCGCGCAATTTGCAGATTTGCGTGCGCAGCCTGCAATTGCTGCCGTTGTTCGCGCGGCAACTGGTCGAGCTGCTGACGGCGCAGACGGACGCTGCCGCCGGGACGCCGGCAGCGGATCGGCCGGCAAAACCTGCGGCTTAGCCGCAGCTTAAGGGGCGGTTAAGCAATCGCGAATTGCCGCCGGCCGCCGGAAGCGGCACACTGGCGCCACCTTCACCGCTACCCAAGCCGCCATGGACATCGAGCATCTGCGCGAATGGCTGGGCAAGACCGAGTCCGCCGAGGATCAGGTCAGCGCCACGCCGATCGCCGCCCTCTCCGCCACGCTGAACCGCGAGCACGCCGCGCCGCACGCGGGCGACCCGCTGCCGCCGCTGTGGCACTGGTTGTACTTCCTGCCGATTCACCGCCAGGATCAGCTCGGCGCGGACGGCCATCCGTTGCGCGGCGGCTTCCTGCCGCCGGTGCCCTTGCCGCGCCGCATGTGGGCCGGCAGCCGGCTGCGCTTCCACCAGCCGCTGCGCAACGGCGAACCCATCAGCCGCCTGTCGCGCATCGTCGATGTCAGCCACAAGCAAGGCCGCGGCGGGCCGCTGGTGTTCGTGCTGGTGCGGCATGAAATCAGCAATCAAGCCGGCCTCGCCATCAGCGAAGAGCACGATATCGTCTACCGCGACAACCCGCATGCGGACGAACCGGCGCTGAAAATCCAGACGGCACCCGGCGACGCCGCTTGGTCGCGCAAGATCGAGCCGGACGACGTCCTGTTGTTCCGCTATTCGGCGCTGACCTTCAACGGCCACCGGATCCACTACGACCGGCGCTACGTGACCGAAGTCGAAGGCTATCCGGGGCTGGTGGTGCACGGACCGCTGATCGCCACGCTGCTGATGGATTTGCTGGGCCGCAACCTGCCGGCGGCGGCCGTCACCGCATTCCAGTTCCGCGCGGTGAAACCCTTGTTCGATACCGCGCCGTTTTTTGTCTGCGGCAAGCCGGAGCCGGACGGCAAAACCGTCCGCCTGTGGGCCATGGATGCGCAAGGCGCGCTGACGATGGATGCCACGGCCACGCTGGCCTGAACCCGGCACCGCCGCTTTTTCTTCTCATTATTGGAATCACCACATGCAACACACGCCCGACCAACACCACGAAATCCGCGATGCCATCCGCGCGCTGTGCGC
>DATJCV010000274.1:0-4968 GCA_035497775.1 Burkholderiaceae bacterium
CGCTTGCGGGGAATATGCTTCATGCGGCTACCGCCGCACTGGCTGCCATGCTGGCCGCCATCTCGATCGCCGCCAGCATGCTGCCGTGGTCGGCGGCGCCGACGCCGGCCGCTGCCAGGTCCAGAGCGGTGCCGTGATCGACCGAGGTGCGGATAATCGGCAAGCCGAGCGTGATGTTGACGCCGTGGCCGAAGGTGGCGTATTTCAGAACCGGCAAGCCCTGGTCGTGGTACATCGCCAGTACGCAATCGGCCTGCTCCAGGTATTTCGGCTGGAACAGCGTATCGGCCGGATACGGACCGCGCGCATCGATGCCCTGCTCCTGCGCCGCCTGCAGCGCCGGCGTAATCACATCGATTTCCTCGCGCCCGAGGTAGCCGCCCTCGCCTGCATGCGGATTCAGGCCGGTCACCAGGATGCGCGGGCGCGCCAGTCCGAATTTGCGCTGCAGGTCGCCATGCACGATGTGCAGCGTGCGCAGCAGGCTGTCGAAAGTGATCGCCGCCGGTACCTGCTTCAACGCCAGATGGGTAGTGGCCAGCGCCACCCGCAAGGTCGACTCCGGACCGCTGGCGCCGGCCAGCATCATCACTACCTGCGGCGTGCCGGTTTGCTGCGCCAGATATTCGGTATGGCCGGTGAACGGCACGCCGGCCTCGTTGATCGTGCTTTTCTGCAGCGGTGCGGTGACGACCGCCTGGAACTGGCCGCGCTGCGCGCCGTCGATCGCCAGATCCAGCGTCTGCAACACGCTGCGGCCATTGCGCGCATCCAGCCGGCCGGGCACCACGTGCGCCGCCAGCGGACAGTCGATGACCGCGATGCGGTCGGCGGGAAAATCCGGCAAGCCATCATTGCGCCATGCTGCGGACGACATGGCCGCCAGCCGGATCGCCGGGTCGATGGCGGCCGCGGTCAGTGCCAGGAAGGCGGCGTCGCCGATCAGCACGCAGGCAGTGTGCGCGCGCACTTGCCAGGCCGCCTTCAACGAAATTTCGGGGCCGATGCCGGCCGGTTCGCCGCAGGTGATGGCCAGTACCGGCCGCCGCGCCTTAACTGGCAGGGTCATCGAAGCGGTATTCGACATAGGCGCGATCGCGCAACACGCGCAGCCACTCCACCGTCGCCTCTTCCAGCTTGCGCTCGCGGATCGCCTGCCGTGCCGCCATCCGCAGACGCTCGCGCGAGACGTCATCGGTCTTGCGTTCCAGCACCTGGATCAGGTGATAGCCGAATGGCGATTGGACCGGGTCGCTGACCTGGCCCGGCTGCAGCGCATTCATCGCGCGCTCGAACTCGGGTACGGTGTCGCCTGGGTACACCCAGCCGAGGTCGCCGCCCTTGGATGCGGTGAGGTCATTCGAATACAGCTTGGCCAGTTCTTCGAAGGTGGCCGCGTGGTTGTCCAGCCGCTGTTTCAGTTCGGACAGCTTGCGCCGGGCATCGGCCTCGGACACCAGCTGGTTGACCTTGACCAGGATGTGGCGTGCATGGGTCTGCGTCACCGACGGCACGTTGGCGGCGACCGCGCCGGCGCTGCGCTGGTCCACCAGCTTCAGGATATGGAAGCCGTTGCCGCTTTTGATGATCGGTGAAATGCCACCCGGCTTCAGCTTGGTCACCGCATCCAGGAACAGTTGCGGCAGACGGTCTTCGGCGCGCCAGTCCAGCTCGCCACCCTTCAAGGCTTCTTCGGAATCGGAAAAGAGCGCCGCCACCTTGGCAAAATCGCCGCCCGATTTCAGTTGCCGGTACGCCTCTTCGGCACGTTGCTGGCGCTGGGCGATCTGTTCCGGCGACGCATTCTCCGGCGTGCGCACCAGGATATGCGCCAGCTTCAGTTCCTGGCGGGTGCCGGCCGCGCCGGTTTCCGCGGCCAGGTAATTGTCGATCTCGGTATCGGAAATCTGGATCTTGTTATCCACTTCCCGCTCGCGCAGGCGCTGCATGATGATTTCGCGCCGCACTTCTTCGCGGAATTGTGCAAGCGGCGTGCCTTCGCGTTCCAGCTGATTGCGGAAATCCTGCAACGACAGCTTGTTTTGCTCGGCGATGCGCGCCACCGCGCGGTCCAGTGAGGAGTCGTCGACCTTGATGCCCTGATCTCCGGCCAGTTGCAATTGCGCACGCTCGACGATCATCCGCTCCAGGATCTGGCGCTGCAATTCGGCGCGCGGCGGCGTTCCGCCCTGGCTAGCCAGACGGCGTTCGATGATGGCGGAACGATCGATCAGCTCGCGTCGGGTAATCACTTCATTGTTGACCACCGCGACGATCGCATCCACCAGCTGCGGCTGTCCAGCGGCAGGGGCGACGCTTGCCACGCGCGCCGGCGCCGCCGGCTGCGCGGCGCTGGAGCCGGCATTGGGCAGCTTCAACTGGGCGCCGGCTTCGGATGCCATGCCGGCCAGCGTAAATGACAACACGAGCGCCATGCCGGCACTCTTGATCGGATTGTGCAGGATGCGCATGGAATGAAGAGTGTTCATGGGAGGGATCAGTGACAAGTGAATAAAATGGACAAATCGATTACTTACTGGTTGATCATCTGGTAACCAGGGACGTTGGTCCGAATGGCTTCCAGCGGATTCGATCCGATTTTCGACAAACCATTCAACTCCAGCTGGATAAAAAATGCCGACGTGGCGGTTTGAATCGCGGTCGGAATGCGCTGCGCGACGACCCGGAAAATCCAGCAATCCGCCTTGTATTCGAGACCGACCAAGCCTTCCGCTACCCGCTTATCCGGCAACGAATAATTGATCCGCCCGACACCGTACCAGCGCTGGGCGATTGGCCACTGGCCGGAAACGTCGACCTGCTTCAATTCGCTCAATGGATTGATCGGATCTTGCCGGTTGTAGCGGTATTGCAGGTTCAGCACTTTTTTCGGCGCCGGCTCCCAGCGCATTGCGTAGTTGCTGCGCGTGCTCTGGCGCAAGGTTTGGCTGTATTGCAGATTGCCGTCCACGCTCAGCGTCGGCGACAGCCTGCCGGTCGCCGACAGCAACAGGTCGGAGCGGCTCGAGGTGACTTCCCCCGGCAGCAGCACCTGTTGCTCGGAAAAGGCAAAACGCTGGCCGATTGCCAGCCGCATGCGTTCCGCGCCGGACGGCTCAATGTAGCGCGTCACCAGCGCCGCGGTCAGCTGGTTGGCGTCGCCGATCCGGTCATGGCCGGCGTAGCGGTTTTCACTGAAAATCTGGGCGAAATTCAAATCCGCCAGGCCGGTATCAAATACCGGGAACCGGCTCTGGTCGCGGAACGGCGTGTTCACGTAAAACAGGCGCGGCTCCAGCGTTTGCGTGGCTGGACTACCGAAGAACGTCGTGTCGCGCTCGAACACCAGGCCGCTGTCCAGCGAAACGGTGGGAACCATGCGCGACAGGCTGGACGGATTGCCGGGCGCAGAATTTGCAAGGCTATAGGTGGTGGCGTCGAACGACAGTTTCGGCGTCAGGAAATATCCCGGGCGCATGATCGGATACGAAATGTGCGGATTGATGTAGGCGCGATCGCCGCGCACCAGGTCCGGGTGCCAGAAACGCGTGAAATCGGACTCGATCGACCAGTCGAAGCCGTTCACGTCGAGGCGGGCGGCGTTCAGCGTCAGTTGCGGCAAACGGTCGTACGGCCGTGGAATGGTGGCGACGCCATTCACAAAGTCCTGCAGCACCTGGTAGTTCGAAACGCGCGCCGTCGCGTTCCAGAAAGCGCCGCCATAGGTCAGGTTGAGGTCGCGCAACAGCAGGCGCTGGGTGCTGGCGGTCAGCGTGCTGGCGAAGTCGCTCGGGTATTTGTCATCCGACGCAGTGTTGATGTTCCAGTTCAGGCCGAGGCCTGCTGCCAGCACCTGGGTATGGGTCGATGAAATCGAATAGCGGGTGGTATTCGTCACCCGGTCGTTGGGCAGAGTTTCGGCGGTGGTGGTGCCGGAGTAGTTGCTCCCCAGATAGCGCGCAGTGGCGCCCAGTTGCAGGCCCCGGCGCGCAATGATTTTCGGATACAGCGTCAGGTCCCGGTTCGGGGCGATATTGAAGTAGTACGGCACCATCAGTTCAAAGCCGCCGGTGCTGGTGGTGCCGAAGGTGGGCGGCAGCACGCCCGACTTGCGCGCATCCGACAGCGGAAACGACATCGCCGGCGTCCCCAGGATCGGCACGCCCTTGAAATAGACAATCGTCTTGCGCGACGTGCCCAGATCGCGGTCCTGATCCAGGCGCATGGTGTCGGATTTCAGATACCAGTCGGGGTCCGGCCCTTCGCAGGTACTGTAGGTGCCGTCGCTGATGTCGGCCACTTCTTTCGATGCGAAATCGATGCGCTCGGCGCTGCCATGCGCATTGTTTTTCTGCAAGCGGTAAGTCGGATGCAGCACATAGCCCTGGCCCGACTCCAGATTCAGCTTTACCTCGTCGCCGGTATAGCGGTCGCCATAGCGCCGCATGCGCACATTGCCGCTGCCATCGACCTCGTCCTCGACAATGTGGTACGTGCCTTCGTCGGCATTGATGGTGGTGGCGCCGCGCACGATTTCGACGTCGTGACGGGCGTTGACTTCGCGGTCCGGGCGCCCGGTCAATTCCTCGGCCCGCACCGTGGTCGGCGCATCCTGGTCGCCACCGCTGGCGGTCTGGGCGCTGGCTGCGCCCGGCCACGCGGCCGCAGCCGCCAGTGCGGCGCTTGCGCAAAGCAGGTGCTGCAGGGCGGAGATGGGACGGAACCGTGTCATGAAAACGGGCGATTGACAACCATGGCAGGCGATTTTTTGGAATGAATCCCTTATTATATGGGAACTCCCAGCCGCCACCGGCTTCCCCGAACGATCGTTGTCATTGCCCGGCCTTCCATGTCTTCTGCTTCTTCCCCCGCTTCCCCGCCTGCTGCCGCCGATCTCCGCCTGTTGCAACTGCAGCAATGGCTGGCCACACTGAGCGCCACGCCGGTGCGGCCGGATTCCTTGCGGCC
>DATJCV010000275.1:0-2908 GCA_035497775.1 Burkholderiaceae bacterium
GGCGGCCGGCCAGCATCCGTTGATCCGCCAGTATTCGACCGATGAAAAATATATGGTCGACAGCGGTGGCCGTACGCTGGCCTACGCCAATTCAAATCGACTGGTGGCCAATCCCGACTGGGATATCGGCCTGCAAAAAACCGGCTACATTTCCGAGGCAGGGCGCTGCCTGGTGATGCTGACCAAGATCGATGGACGTTCTATCGTGATGGTTTTTCTCGATTCCAAAGGCAAATTCTCGCGCCTGGCCGATGCCGGGCGGATCCGCAAATGGTTGAGCGACTTGCGGCCGCAGCATCTATCGGATGCCCGCCATGTCGATGGCAGAAGCTGACGGCTGATCAGGCTGGAATCAAAAAGCGAACCGAAGTTCGCTTTTTTTTGGCAAATCTCGAAGGCGTCAGTGCGGTTCCGGCGGTTGATAGCCGAGCACCGCCGAAATCAGGTTGGCGGTATTGACCAGGTCTTCCAGCCATTCTTCCTGCAGGCGTTCGGCCGGCGCCGAGATCGACAGGCCGGCCACCAGCTTGCCGCTATCGTCACGCACGCCGGCAGCCATGCAGCGTACGCCGAGTTCCAATTCCTCATTGTCGCGCGCGTAGCCGCGCGTGCGAACCAGCGACAGTTCGCGTTCCAGCTTGGCCAGATCGGTAATCGAGTTCTTGTTGTGCCCCGCCAGGCCGGTGCGGGTGGCATACATGCGAACCAGCTTCGGTTCGTCCACCGACAGGAACAGCTTGCCGGTGGAAGTCAAGTGCAGCGGAGCGCGGCCGCCGATTGCGCGTACCACCTGCATCCCGGAGCGCTCGGAAAAGGCGCGTTCGATGTAGACGATTTCATCGCCCTGGCGCACTGCCAGGTTGATGGTCTGCACGGTTTTCCGGTGCAGGGCGCGCATGAAATCTTGCGCCGCTTCGCGCACGTTCAGGCGGCTTTTGACGATGTTGCCCAGTTCCAGCAGGCGCATGCCGAGCCGATAGGTGCCGGGTTCGGCGCGATCGACAAAGCGCTTGACCACCATGTCGTTCAGGATGCGGTGGGCGGTGGATGGATGCAGCCCGGTGATTTTCGATAATTCTTTCAGGCTCACCGGATCGGGGTAGCTGACGAGGGTATCGAGCAGCAGGATCATGCGCTCGATCACTTGAATCGAGATGGAACCGGTTTGAGACGTTGTTTCGTTTTTCATATTGCGGGAGCGCTATGCGAGGTACTCTTTATATCACGATGTGAAAAATTGAAAAAGTAATTTACAAAAAATTTTGGCGCCGATCCTTGATATATTTCATCAATGCATCTTCCTGGATTTGTCATTTCCCGGGAGATAATGACGCCTGCAGCCGGCTGCCCGCCGTCAATATCATTTGAAACAGGAGCATGGCAATGCCCGTTATCACCAATATCGAAGATTTGCGCGTACTGGCCCAAAGGCGCGTACCGCGCATGTTTTACGATTATGCGGATTCCGGTTCGTGGACCGAGTCGACCTATCGCGCCAACAGCAGCGATTTTGCCGATATCAAGCTGCGCCAGCGAGTTGCAGTCAACATGGAAAACCGCAGCCTGGCCAGCACCATGGTCGGCCAGCCGGTGGCGATGCCGGTGGCCCTGGCACCGACCGGACTGACCGGACTGCAGCATGCCGATGGCGAAATTCTGGCAGCACGCGCTGCCGAGCAATTCGGCGTGCCGTTTACGCTCTCGACGATGAGCATTTGTTCGATCGAGGATGTGGCGGCCAACACCACCAAGCCGTTCTGGTTCCAGGTGTATTTCCTGCGCGACCGCGACTTCATGGCGCGTCTGATCGACCGCGCCAAGGCAGCCAACTGTTCGGCGCTGGTGCTGACGCTGGACCTGCAGATTCTCGGCCAGCGCCACAAGGATCTGAAAAACGGTCTGTCGGCGCCGCCCCGGCTGACCCTGCCGAACCTGATCAACATGGCGACCAAGCCGCGCTGGTGCTGGGGCATGTTAAATACCCGCCGGCGCACTTTCGGCAATATCGTCGGCCACGTCACCAATGTGTCGAACACCTCGTCGCTGTCGACCTGGACCGCCGAGCAATTCGATCCGGCGCTGTCATGGGCCGAGGTCGAATGGGTCAAGCAGCGCTGGGGCGGCAAGCTCATCGTCAAGGGCATCATGGACCCCGAAGACGCGCGGCTGGCGGTGCAAAGCGGCGCCGATGCGCTGATCGTCTCGAACCACGGCGGGCGTCAGCTGGATGGTGCGCAATCGGCGATTACTGCCTTGCCGGCGATCGTCGAGGCGGTCGGCAAGCAGATCGAAGTGCACATGGATAGCGGCATCCGCTCCGGCCAGGACGTGATCAAGGCGCTGGCGCTCGGCGCGCGTGGCGTCTATATCGGCCGCGCATTTCTGTATGGGCTCGGCGCCATGGGCCAAGCGGGCGTGACCAATGCGCTGGAAATCATCCAGAAAGAGCTGGACGTGACGATGGCACTGTGCGGCCTGACCGATGTGCAGAAGGTTGACCGGAACATTTTGCTGCCGGGCACGTTTTAAGCCGGCGGCACGATGACCGATGACCGATGATCAGACCCAGGTGAGCGGATTCAAGAGCCGGAGCGGCTGGCGTCGGCTCCTGGCTGCATGCCGCTATTCGGCAGCAGGCTTGCGGACGGCCTGGAAAAGCGAACACGCGTTCCGCCAGGAACTGGGCGTCGTGCTGCCCGGCAGCATTGTTGCCTTGGTGTTGCCGTTGCCGGCACTGCACAAGCTGTTGCTGATTGCAGTCCTGGTTGTGGTGCTGATCGTCGAACTGCTCAATTCGGCGATCGAGGCGGCGGTCGATCGCATCTCGCTGGAGCGCCACCCCTTGTCGAAGGCAGCCAAGGATTTTGGCAGTGCGGCGGTGATGCTGAGCCTTGCCTTGGCGCTGGCC
>DATJCV010000276.1:0-4454 GCA_035497775.1 Burkholderiaceae bacterium
TCGCCGAAGCCGGCGCCGAGATCAGCACGCGGCCGTTCCAGCTGGTCACCGGCCGCAAGTGGGAAGGCTCGGCCTTCGGCGGCGCCCGCGGGCGCACCGACGTGCCGAAGATCGTCGACTGGTACATGGACGGCAAGCTGAATATCGACGACCTGATCACGCACCGGCTGAAGCTGGAAGACATCAACGAAGGCTTCGAGTTGATGAAGCGCGGCGAATCGATCCGCTCGGTCGTGCTGTATTAGGCGGGTGCGCCATGCTGGAAACCATCAGCCAACATGCCTGCTTCGGCGGCACGCAGGGTTTTTATCGCCACGCCTCCACCGAAATCGGCTTGCCGATGCGCTTTTCGGTGTATCAACCGCCGCAGGCGCAGCACGGGCCGGTGCCGGTGCTGTTCTATCTGGCCGGCCTGACCTGCACCGAAGAAACCTTCATGATCAAGGCCGGCGCCCAACGCTTGGCGGCGCAGCACGGCATCATGCTGGTGGCGCCCGACACCAGCCCGCGCAACGCTGGCATTGCCGGCGAAGCTGATAGCTGGGACTTCGGCACGGGCGCCGGCTTTTACGTCGACGCCACCGAAGCGCCGTGGAGCGCGCATTTCCGGATGTATTCCTACGTCGTGCAGGAACTGCGCGCATTGATCCTGGCGCAATTCCCGGCGCGCGCCGAGCGCATCGGCATCTTCGGCCATTCGATGGGCGGGCATGGGGCGCTGACCCTGGCGCTGAAAAATCCGGACATCTATCGCTCGGTCTCGGCGTTCGCGCCGATCGCCGCGCCGATGCAGTGTCCGTGGGGCGAGAAGGCCTTTTCCGGTTATCTGGGTACCGACCGCGAGCGCTGGCGAGAGTATGACGCCAGCGAACTGATGAAAACCCGGCGCACCCCTTTCCCCCAGGGAATCCTGATCGACCAGGGTTTGAGCGACCAGTTTCTAACCCAGCAATTGCTGCCGGAGCAGTTTGAAGCGGCCTGCCAGGTGGCGAATCAACCGCTCGACTTGCGGCGCCATGCCGGTTATGACCATGGCTACTATTTCATCTCGACCTTCATCCAGGACCACCTGGAATTCCACCAGCGGCTCCTGAATCAGGACTGAAACGCCGGCACCGCCCCATCAGGCGGCACCCGGCGCCGCGGAAGACGCTGACTCCCGGTACGGGGCTTGCAGCCGCAGTGCAAACTCGGCCTTGGTCAGCGCTTCCCGCGACACCAGCAAACGCTCGATCAATTTCTGGAAATCGCTGATCAGCTGCGGATAGGCGGCATCGTTCGGATGCAGGCCCAGCCGCACCAGCGGCCGGTGTGCCAGCAGGCGCACCAGCATCGCATTGCGCCGCGCCGACAGCCAGCGTCCGCTGCTGTTACGTGCCGCATACACCAGGCTCGGCGCCAGCAGCGCCTGCACTTGCGGCAAGATATAGAAATAGCGCAAAGTGGTGGTGTAGCAGAAGCGGAACTGGCACAAGGCGCGCCATGCGCCGGGGCTCAGCAGCCAGGCTGGCGCCACGAAGCCGGCCACCGGCCAGTGGCGCTGCGCGAACCACGCCAGCCCCTGCGTAATCCGGCGCTGCGCTTCCGCCGCATCCAGCGCACTGAACTCGCCCTCGCCGGTGGTGTAGACGCGGCGCAGGAACGCCTGCTGCCAACTGCTTGCCGGCGGCCCCTCATCGAGATGGGTGAAGCCATGCAACGCCAGTTCGTCGCCCAGTGCCAGCCGGCCGTCCAGCCAGCGGTCGAAGGCAACCGCATCCGCCACCGGCAGCCGGTGATAAGCCGGCACCACCAGCAAGGTCAACGGGATCGGCGCCACCGCGCGTACCGCCTGCAGCAATTGCGCGCATTGCGGCCAGGTATGCGGTGCCACATCGTGCAGCGAGACGCACAAGGCGTGCGCCGGCTCATTCGGTGGCATAGGCGGCGCTGGCTTCCAGTTCGGCGCGCTGGGGCGACGCCAGCAGACCGCCATAGTGCGTAATCAGCTGCGGCACGATGATGTCCCAGTCATATTTTTCCACCATCCGGCGCCGGGCATTGGCACCCAGCGCAGCCAGATCCCGCCGGAACAAGCTATCGATGCCGTCCGCCAGCAAACCGGCGTCATTGGGCGGCACCAGCAAGCCGGTTTCCGCATCGACCAGCTCGCCCACGCCACCCGCGGCCACGCCCAGCACTGGAATGCCGCAGGCCATCGCCTCCAGCACCACCAGGCCGAACGTCTCGGAATCTCCGGCATGCACCAGCAAGTCGCAACTGGCCAGCAGGCGCGCCAGACGCGGCGAACCGTTTTGGAACGGCAGGCAGGTGTAGGACGCCGACGACGGCAACTGCTCGCCGCCGCCAACCAGCAGCAGATGGTAAGGCCGGCCCAACCGCTGCACCGCCTGGATCAGAAGCGGCAGCCTCTTCTCCCGGGTAAACCGGCCGGCATAGACCAGCAGGCGGGTATCCAGCGGCAGACCCAGTTGCGCGCGCAACTGCAGATCACGGCAGCGCGGCGAAAATATCCTGGTATTGACCCCGAGCGGCTGTTGCAGCACGCGTTCCACACCCATCGCCTGCAAGCGGCGCAAAGTGGTCTCGCTAGGCGCCAGCACCAGGTCGAATTGCCGGTAAAGATGACTCACATAGCGCGTCGCCAGGGCTTGCGCGTTGGCGCCGAAACGCTGGCCGGCCAGTTGCGGCAAATCGGAGTGATAGAACGCCACCACCGGGATATTCGACTCGCGCTTGATGCGCAAGGCGGCCCAGGCCGATTGATACGGGTCGCCGGCCTCGATCAAGTCCGGCTGCAGGCGGCGCAGCACCGCTGCGCAAACGGCGGGTGACAAGGGCATGCGGTAGCTGCTGTTGCCGGGGATCGGGACGCTGGGGATCTGCACAAAGTGCAGATCATGCAGGGCGGCAGCCCGGTTGTTCTGGGCTGGCGCCACGATCGAATGGATAATCCGGCTGCGGCGCGCCAGCCAGTTTGCCTTGGCGGCAAGATAGGTACTGACCCCGCCGCCCTGCGCCGCATAAAATATCGTGATATCTGCCAGATGCACGGTCCATTCACCTTTTTTCGGGTTAAAAGACACGTTACCGGATGGCGCTGGGCCGGCATTGACCGCCGTCAACGCCAACCGGCCATCCGGGCCGCAATGCCGATATTCCGGTGACTGCATGGCAATTCCCGGTGGCTATCCAGCGAGCCATAAACGACAGGCAACAAAAGCGGGGAAAAGTTCTGCACCGTTCCTGTGGATAAACTTGTGGCTAACCGAGTTGATTAATCGCAAGCATTTGATTACGCACAGAATTTCCCCAGTGCACGCAAATCAGGCAGCCCTGCGCTGCACCCGCGCACCAGCGGCGTGGGAAAATGCAGCCATGACGCAATCTGAAAAACTGGTGTTCCTCGATCTGGAAACCACCGGCACCAATGCGGCCACCGACCGCATTACCGAAATCGGACTGGTTGAAGTCGAAGGCGGGCAAGTATCGCGCTGGTCGACGCTGGTCAACCCGGAAATGCCGATCCCCTCCTTTATCCAACGCCTGACCGGCATCAGCGACCACATGGTCAGCACGGCGCCGCCGATCGATGCCGTGCTCGACACGGTGCGCAGCCGGCTGGAAGGCGGCTTGTTCATTGCCCACAATGCGCGCTTTGATTTCGGGTTTTTGAATCATGCCTGCCTGCGGGCCGGGCAAGCACTGCAAAACGAGGTGCTCTGTACGGTGCGGCTGTCGCGCCGGCTATTCCCTGGCGAACGGCGGCATAACCTGGACACGCTGATCTTGCGCCATCAACTGCAGACTGGCGAGCGTCACCGCGCCTTGGCCGACGCCGATCTGCTCTGGCAGCTATGGAACAAGTTGTCGTCCGAACTGGCGCCGGAGGTGTTTCAGCCGGCGGTGCAGGCATTGCGGCAGCGACCGGGACCGCCAAGCGTCAAGAAAAAACGGCCGCGCGCAACGGACCTGACAGGCGCAGCCGGCGAACGCTGAGCGCTGAGCGCAGCGGGCGCTGCTATTTGGTGCCGAAAATCCGGTCGCCGGCGTCGCCCAGGCCGGGCACGATGTAGGCATGCTCGTCCAGGTGGGAATCCAGCGCGGCGGCATATAACTTCACCCGCGGATGCGCCTGCTGAAACACGGCCACTCCTTCCGGCGCGACCACCAGTGCCAGGAACAGGATCTGCTCGTCGGCCACGCCGCGCTTTTTCAGTACGTCCACCGCATGCACCGCCGAATTTCCGGTCGCCACCATCGGATCGCACAGGATGAAGGTGCGTTCGCGCACATCCGGCAAGCGCACCAGGTATTCCACCGGCTGCAAGGTAGCCGGGTCGCGGTAGACGCCGATATGGCCGACCCGCGCCGACGGAATCAGGTCTAGCAAGCCGTCGCTCATGCCGATGCCGGCCCGCAAGACCGGCACCACCACCAGCTTCTTGCCGGCG
>DATJCV010000277.1:0-5720 GCA_035497775.1 Burkholderiaceae bacterium
CCGTCGGCCGAGCGCAGCATGCGGATTTCGCCGGTGTAGGGTTTCGCCAGCGGATGGGTATAGGCGATGACTACCAGGCCGTTCGGCCCGAAGGCCAGCTTGGGGCGGGCTTCGCCATCGGCGGCGACGCGGTCGCCGCCGGTGTCCAGCAGGCGCGGCCGGCCCCAGCTGCGGCCGTCGTCGGAACTGAGCCGCAGCGTCAGCCGCGAGTCGGCGTCCAGGCCGAGCAACCACAGCCGGCCGTCGGGCGCGAAAGCGGCGCCGACCGCCAGCCCGGCTTTTTTCGCGTGCTGCGTGTGCTGTGCATTGGCCGGAATGCTGAAGCCGGCCACGGCCAGCAGCAGGATGAAGCGCAGGAATCCGTATTTCATGATATGCCCCCTCTTTAAAAGCCGTACTTGAGTTCGGCCGACACGGTGCGCTGCGGATACGGGTGTGACACGAAGTATTCGGCGTTGTTCAGGTTGTCGATGCCGAGCGCCGCGCTCCATTGCCGGTTCATCCGGTAGCGCAGGCGGGCGTCGAGCACGAAGAAGGTGCCGACGCCGCCGTAAGTGTTGCCGTTGCCGTCGCTGTTGGCCAGCGTGCCGAACTGCTTGCCGCTGTAGCGGCCGGAGAGCGAGTACGACCAGTGCTGGCCCTGGCGGTAGGTGGCGGTAAACGCCGCGCGCCAGTTTGGCACGCGCGGCTGGCGCATGCCGACCGAGGCCGGATTGCGGTCGTTTTGCAGAATCACCGAATCGGCATAGGTGACGCTGCCGCCCAGATCCAGCCCGCGCACGCCGACATCCAGCGCCTGCCAGGCGATTTCAATGCCGCGGGTGCGGATGCGGTCGATGTTCTGGATGTTGGTGATGTTGGTATTCACGTCGGTTTGCGAGTACAGCGCGTCGCGTACGGTTTCCTGGAATAGCGTGGTGCGCAGCAGGCCGTTGCCGAGTTCGCGCTCGGCGGAAAACTCGGCCGACAGTGCCTGTTCCGGCTTCAGGTTGGGGTCGTTGTTGACGATGCTGTTGTTGCTGATACTACCCTGATACAGCTCGGCCACGGTCGGCATGCGGTAGGCCTTGCCGAGCGAGGCGCGCAGGCTCCAGGCCGGGCCGGGCTGGAAGGTGGCTGCCAGCTTGGGCGAAAAGAAGTTCTGCCGGCGCTGGGCGAAGGGCAGCGTGCTGTTGCCCTTGGCCAGCGTGCCGCCGAAGGCGCGCCAGCTTTCCCAGCGGCCGCCGATGATCGCCTGCCAGTCCGGCGCGAAGCTCCAGGCGTCCTGTGCGTATAGCGCCTGGGTTTCGGTGTTGCCGGCAAAGGCCGAGCTGCGATTGCCGGCGCTGCCGCTAAGCCAGTTGGCCGTGTCGAATACCCGGGCGTCGAGCCGATAGCGGTCGTAGTGGTAGCCGAAGCTGATCCGGTGCTGGCCATGCGCCGGATTCGGGCGCCAGATGCCGCGCAGGTCCAGCGTGCTCCAGCCGGTGCCGTCCATGTCGGCGATGCTGCCGGCGCCGCCTCCGGTCGCGCCCGGCAGGGCAGTAGATGGGCTGCGCGACAAATCCTTGCGGTAGTCGTAGACGCTGGCGACCGCTTCCCAATCCCATTCGCCTTTGGTGTTGCTGGCCAGCGAAAAGCCCTGCAGCCAGTGTTCCTGATCGGCCTTGCCCGGATTCAGGTCGGTCGCCGCCAGCGCATAGCGCTTGCCGCCGATATTCACCGCGCCGCTGTAGACCGGATTGCCGGCCGCGTCCTTCAGGTACGAGGCCACGTCGGAATCGGTCTTGCCTTGCCAGATACCCAGGGTATACGTGGCGCGCCAGTCCCGGCTGAAGTCGTAGGCGAGCTTCAGTTTGGCGTGGTCCTGCCGGGTACGGGTCAGGCTGGTGGCGCCGAGGATCAGGCGCGGCTTGCCGTTTTGATCGAGGTCGCTGACGGCGCCGGTCACCACCTGGTCGCCGGGGCCGGCATTGGCGGCCGAGACTGGCCTGGTCAGGAAGCTCATCGGCTGGCCGTCGTTTTGCAGGTGGTTCAGGTTCAGCCACCACGACCAGGCGCCGTTTTTGCCGCCCAGCGCGGCGCTGGCCTGTTTGCCGGAAAGACTCTGATCGGTGCCGTACAGCCTGAAGTTTTGCCGGAACACCTGGGTTGCCGCATGGGCCTCGAACCGGTCCGGCATGCGGGTCGTCATCTGGATCACCGCGCCCATCGCATTGCCCGGATAGAGCGCGGAAAACGGCCCGTAGATCACGTCCACCCGCTCGATCTCTTCCGGGGTCACCAGGCCCCAGCGCGGCGGGTAGCTGTAGCTGTTGCCGAGCAGATTCGACAACAGCAGGTTGTCGGCATACACCAGCGAGCGCGCGCTCATCAGCGTGCCGGAGGTGCGCGTGGCGACGATGCCGTTGGTGTCGCCGATGAAGCGCTTGCGGATCTGGATCGACGGCAGGTACTTCAGCGCATCTTCGGTATTGATCACATTGACCGATTCCGCCATCTGTTGCCGGCTGATGCCTTCGGTCACGGCCGGCAGGTCGGCCGGCACGCTGGGCAGGGCGGACTTGCCGCCGTCGACGACGATTTCTTCCAAGTGAGTGTCGGCGCCGGCGGTCGCGGCGTGGGCGGCGGCCAGCGGCAGGGCGAGCGCGCACAGCGCGGCGGCAATCGATGCCGGCGGCGGCGCGAAATGGGTGAGGCAAGGGGGCACGAGCAGCTCCTGAATGCAAGATGGACGCGCCGGCGTTCCGCGCAGGCGGAACGTCGGCAATCAAGGGCAATCAGAGAGCAGCGGGTGGGGCGCGCGGATTGGCCGCGGCCCAGGCAAACAATGGTTGCGGCGCGCGGTAAAAGAGAAGAGGAACGACGGCCGCGCCGGTGTTGGCCGGCTGCGCCGCCATGCTCGGCGTCGGCAGCGCGAAATTGCCAGCGTGGGAAGCGCAAAACGGGCAGTGCTGTGTCGCCTTGGCTTGTGGCTGATCGCCGGGATCGCCGGCTGCGGACGCATGATCCGCCGCTAGCGCCACGAGGCGATTGCCATCCAGCGAGCAAATCTCGACCCAGGCGGCGCTGCGGCCGCCGAACGAATCGAGCGCATGCGAGATCGACGGCGCCAGCGCGTTCAGCAGGATCGCCAAACACGCAAGCCAGGTGTGCAGCCGTCTGATTTTGAGGGAAGCCCGCATGCCGCGGATTATATCCGCTCGGAAAAGCGGGGCGCTAGAATTTTGTCAAGGGCGCCGGCAGAGTCATTCCGCAACCCGACCCAGCAGCAGGTCGCGCATGACGACGGCGTTGTTGTGCGCTTCATCATGGGCCGCGAACACCAGCGTGATCACGCCTTGCCGCGCCAGCTCGCCCAATGAGTCGAACTGCGCGCGATGCTGCTGCACTTCGTCGGCATAGCGGCGGCGGAACTCGGCCCAGCGCTCGGGATCATGATCGAACCAGTGGCGCAGTTCGGTACTGGGCGCCAGTTCCTTTGCCCACAACTCAATGGCGGCATCGGCCTTCTTGACGCCGCGCGGCCACAGCCGGTCGATTAGAATGCGCTTGCCGTCCGCGGCGCTGGCGGCGTGATATGCGCGTTTCAGCTTGATATTGGCTGCCGCAATTTTTTTCGTCATCGCTTTGCTCCGTTATTTCCTTCCATGATAGAACTGTTCCGGCCGGCTCGCAGTCCGCTGCCGTATTCATTGCCTGCGCTGCCGCCGGTCATGCGAGAGCATGCAAGAAGCGGGCGGATGCCCACGCAATCGGGTATAAGCAATGAGCGACGCCGGTTTCGTCCGGCCTCGCGCTGATTAACCGTATCCAATCCAGAATGATTACAAAACAATTTTTCCAATCGCTGCGCATCCTGTTTGGCGTTTGCTGGCTGTGCATGATGGTGCCGGCGCACGGCGCCGAGACGCAATTGACACCGGTGCGCATCGCGCCCGGCGTGTATGTGGTGTACGCCGACCCCAATCCGGCCAGCTACGACAACGATGCGTTGACCGTGAATATCGGCATTGTCGTGACTTCGGCGGGCGTGGCGGTGATCGATAGCGGGCCGTCGTATCGGGTGGCGCAGATGCTGGACCGGGCGGTCCAGAAAATCACCAGTAACTCGATCAAATATGTGATCAACACCGGTGCGGAGCCGGCACGCTGGCTGGGCAATGGCTATTTCAAGAAACTCGGCATTCCGATCATCGCCCACGAGGAAGCGCGCAAGCTGATGGAAGCGCGCGGCACCAGCCAGTTGCAGGCGATGAAGGCGCTGCTGAAGGAAAAGGCGTCCGGCACCGAACTGGCGCTGCCGCGCGGTTTTTCCGGCGATACGCAGGAAATCCGCTTTTCCGACACCACCTTGCAGTTGTCGTATTTCGGCCCGAGCCAGAGTCCTGGCACCATCGGCATCTGGTTGCCGCGCCATCAGATTGCCTTCGCTGGAGCCATCATGCAGTCTGACGTACTGCCGGCGCTGACCGCCGACAGCCAGCTCGACCATTGGATCGCCGCCTTTGACAACTTGGCCGGGTTGGGACCGACCCAGATCGTCCCCGGCCGCGGCGCCGCCGGCAATATCGCGCGTATGCGTGCCGATACGCGCGATTATCTGGTGGCGCTGCGCGATGAGGTGGCGCAGGCGAAACGCCCCGGCGCCAGCGCGGCCGAGCTTGCCGCGCAGCTTGCGAAATCGACAAAGCTGAATGAATTCAAGCGGCTGGGCGGCTATGCATCAGTGGGACCGGCGAATATCCTGCAAGCCTTGCAGCACACCGACAAAGGCGATTGACATCTTCCGCTTGCCAGGGAAGCACTGATTAAATCGAAATGCGTCGTCCTCGCGAAAAGCGCAGCGGGAAATTCAGGCAGCCTGCTGCCCGCCTGCGGAACGGTTTGCGCCTGCCAGCGCCAACCTGCCCTGCAAAGGGAAGCACGTCTGGTATCGAGCCACATGGATTTCTGCTTTCGCGGGAATGACGAGCCACTAGTTGGTCAGCGTCTTCCCAGGAGGTGAGCAGCACGATTCCTGCGGCTTCAAGCGGGACGAAAAAGCAAGCACTGGCCCGGACAGACTGTGCGCGCAGCCTCAAATCGTTTCCGATTTGGTGAGTCGTGCACACATGATTGGGGCAGTGTAGCGCTGCTCGCAGAATTGCGAAACTGGCTGGTATTTGCGGAACTGCTGCAAAAATAGGCAGCGGCGGAAAGCCGCGTGAATAGTGGTGCCGGGAGCCGGAATCGAACCGGCACGGTGTCACCACCGCGGGATTTTGAGTCCCGTGCGTCTACCTGTTCCGCCATCCCGGCAACGCGCGGCCATTATCGCTGATTTGTCCCACGCTCGCAAGAACTGGCGTGGTGTCAATGCGATATCTTGTGCCAAGGGAAAGGCGTATCATCGCCGGTCTGATTGACCGGAACCGCCTGGATGCGGTGCGCTCTGATGAAATTTGGAAAAATCCGCGAGCTCCTGTTTGGCAAGGCGCTTGATCCCCTGAAATCCGAGACGCGCCATTCGCTGGCGCTGGTGGCCTTTCTGGCCTGGGTCGGGCTGGGTGCGGATGGCTTGTCGTCCTCCTCATATGGTCCCGAGGAGAGCTTCCGGGCGCTGGGCGATAACACCCACCTCGGCTTGTATCTGGCGGTGGCGACCGCGCTGACCGTGTTCATTATCGCGCTGGCCTACAACCAGGTGATCGAACTGTTTCCGACTGGCGGCGGCGGTTACCGCGTCGCCACCAAGCTGG
>DATJCV010000278.1:0-2332 GCA_035497775.1 Burkholderiaceae bacterium
CCGTCGGCGCGGGTGCGGCCGTGCAGCGTCAGCATGGCGATGCCGCTGTCCTCGGCGATGCGGGCGATGTTTAGCGCATTCTTGTGCTGACGATCCCAGCCGGTACGAAATTTCAGCGTCACCGGCACCGCGACCGCGCCCACCACCGCTTCCAGGATCCGCGCCACCAGCGCTTCGTCCTGCAACAGCGCCGAACCGCACCAGCTGTTGCAGACTTTCTTGACCGGGCAGCCCATGTTGATGTCGATGATCTGGGCGCCGCGTTCGACGTTGTATTGCGCGCATTCGGCCAGCATGGCCGGATCGGCGCCGGCGATCTGCACCGCCTTCGGCTCCATCTCGCCGGCGTGGTCGATGCGGCGCGCGCTCTTTTCCGAGGCCCACAGGCGCGGGTTGGAGGCCGCCATTTCCGATACCGCGTAGCCGGCACCGAGTTCCTTGCACAATTGGCGGAACGGCCGGTCGGTGACGCCGGCCATCGGCGCCACGAAGACGTTGTTGCGAAGAGAATAGGGTCCGATTTTCACGCGTGCGGGAGTCTCAAGACAGTCAGGAAAACAAGGTCGGTGCGGCGCCGCCGCGGCTCAGCCGTCGATTTCATCCAGCGCGGCCAGTTGCCGCAAATGCGCGACCTCGGCCCAGCCATCGATGCGCCAGCCGGCACCGTCGCGCACCAGCCGATTGATGCCGGCATTCGGAATCTCGAAGTCGCGCGCCGGCAAATGGCCGATCTCCCGCACCGAACGGTACACCGATTCCAGCACGCCGCCGTGGGTGACAATAGCGATCCGGCGGCAGCCCGGCGACTGCGCCAACCGGTTCACCACACTGAGTGCGCGCTGCGAAAATTCGCGCAGGGTTTCGGCTGCATGCCGGCCAGCGGGAAAACGGGCGTCGATGTCACGCGCCTGCCATGCCGCATGCGCCGCCGGGAAATGCGCGGCAATCTCGTCGTACAGCAAGCCCTCGAAAGCGCCATAGCAGCGCTCCCGCAGTTCGGGATCGGTTTGCAGCGGCAGCCCATGGGCATCAGCCAGCGCCTGCGCGGTTTGCCGCGCGCGCTGCAAGTCACTGGCGAACACCGCGTCGAGCGGCTGGTCGGCGAGCGCCGCCGCCATCGCCTCGGCCTGGAGTTGGCCATGCGAGTTCAGCGGCACGTCGAGATAGCCCTGCAGCCGGCGCTCGGCATTCCAGGCGGTCTCGCCGTGCCGGATCAGCAGGATTTCCGAGACGCCGCTCACGCCGCTGGCGCCAGATCCGGGTTCAAGGTATAGGTGCCGGTGATCTGCGCCTGGCCCAGCACGTGGCCGGCCATCGCCGCCTTCACCTCGGCGCCGCCGAAGTCGCCGGTCAGCGGCAGGCGCTCGACGTCCAGCGCATACATCGTGAACACATAGTGGTGCACGATCGCGTCGTTCCACGGCGGGCACGGACCGTCATAGCCGTAATAGTCGCCAGCCATGTCGGCGTCGCCGGCAAACCAGCCGGTGTAGTCGTTCTTGCCGTGGCGCGCGCCGGGCAGCGGGCTGCCCAGGATCTCGGGGCCGGATTTGCCGCGCGCGGTGACGCCGCTGGAAAATTCGCCCACTTCGATCGCACTGCGCAGCGGTTCGATATCGACCATCACCCAATGGTAGAAATCCACGCGCGGCAAATCGGCCGGCACCGTCTTGCCTTCCTGGTTGACGTCGTCGCCGCGCGACGGCACGTCCGGATCGTGGCAGATCAGCGCCAGCGACTTGGTGCCAGCCGGCCATTCGCCCCACGCCAGGTGCGGGTTCTTGTTGGCCGACAAGCTGACGTGCTGGGCCGGGTCGATCTCGCCAAACGCAAATTCGGCCGGGATCGGATCGCCGTCCTTGAAGGAATCACTCCATAGCTTCATGCTGTTCTCCTGACTGACAAGATGAAGGGCGGGCGGCGCGGCGCCCGAGTTGTCATTGTGACTGAAAAGCCGCCGCCTCGTTCCGTCGCGCGGCCGGCGGCTTGACCTGCAGCCAGAAGGTGACCGGGCCGTCGTTGGTCAGCGTCACTTGCATGTGCGCGCCAAAACGGCCGCTGGCGACCACCGGATGGCGCGCCTGCGCCTGCCGCACGCAATACTCGAACAGGCGGCGTCCGAGCTCCGGCGCCGCCGCCGGCGTGAACGACGGCCGCGCTCCGGAACCGGTATCGGCCGCCAGCGTGAATTGCGGCACCAGCAGCAAGCCGCCGCCGACTTGCGCCAGGCTGCGATTCATCTTGCCGTCGGCGTCGGCAAACACGCGGTAGCCAAGCAGCTTGGCCAGCAGCGCATCGGCTTCGCGCTCGCCATCGCCGCGCTCGGCGCACA
>DATJCV010000279.1:0-3277 GCA_035497775.1 Burkholderiaceae bacterium
GCGTGGTGTCCATGCTGTCCGGCCTGCCGGATTCGGTGTCGGGCATGACGGTCAACCGCTGGTGCGGATCGGCTATGCAGTCGGTGCAGGATGCCGCCGGCATGATCGCCACCAACGCCGGTGAAGCCTTCATCTGCGGCGGCGTGGAATCCATGTCGCGCGTGCCCATGTTCGGCTTCAATCTGTTGCCGCCGACCGCATGGACGCAGGAACAGCAGGATGCGTACATCAAGGTCGGCCTCACCGCCGAACGCGTCGCCGCCATGTACGGCCTGACGCGCGAGATGCAGGACCAGTTCGGCTTCGACAGCCAGGCCAAGGCAGTCGCAGCGCAAAATGACGGCCGCCTGGCAGCTGAAATCGCACCGATCACGATCGACGGCAATGTGATCGACAAGGATGGCTGCATCCGCCAGCCCTCGCTTGAGAAAATGGCCGAGCTCAAGCCACCCTTTCTGGAAGGCGGCACCGTCACCGCCGGCACCACGGCGCCGATGACCGACGGCGCCACCGCTCTCCTGGTGTGTTCCGACCGGTTTGCCGCGCGCCATGGCTTGCAGGCGCAAGCCGAAGTGGTCAGCTTTGCCGTGGCCGGCTGCGCCGCCGAAGTCATGGGCCTAGGCCCGATCGGCGCCAGCCGCAAAGCCTTGGCGCGCGCCGGCCTGACGATAGACGATATCGACGTGGTGGAAATGAACGAAGCCTTTGCCGCGCAGGCGGAAGCCTGCCGCCGCGAACTCGGCATCGCGCCGGAGAAGCTGAACGTGGATGGCGGTGCCATCGCCCTCGGTCATCCGCTCGGCGCCACCGGCGGCCGCCTGGTCGGCAAGGCTGCGCAGCGCCTGATGCGCGGCGAAGGACGCTATGCGCTGACCACCCAGTGCATCGGCGGCGGCATGGGCATCGCCATGGTGCTGAAAGCCGCGCAATAAGTCTTACAAGTCTGAAAGGGCGGGCGCGGATGTTGCGCCCGCTGCTCCTCCCCGGTCGTCCGACCGATTTCATGCAAGCGAAAATCACCATGAATGAATATGTAGCCCCGCTGCGCGACATGCAGTTTATTCTTTCCCACCTGGCCGGAATCGACGAAATCGGCCGCCTCCCCGGTTACGAGGAAGCCACGCCCGATCTGGTCGAAGCCATCCTGGACGAAGCCGGCAAGTTCGCCTCGGGTGTGCTGTCGCCCCTGAACCCGGTCGGCGACGCCGAAGGCTGCCGCGTCGAGAACGGCGGCGTCAGGACGGCGACCGGCTGGAAAGAAGCCTATGCACAATTCCGCGAGGGCGGTTGGGTCGGCCTCGCGATGCCGGCCGAGTATGGCGGACAGGGCTTGCCGAAAATGGTGTCGGCGCCGGTCAACGAAATGTGGTTCGCTTCCAATATCGCCTTCTCGTTGATGCCGCCGATGGCGGTCGGCTCGGCCGACACCCTGGTGCGCGCGGCCAGTGAAGAACTCAAGGCGCGCTACATCCCGCGCATGGCCAGCGGCGAATGGACCGCCACCATGGACCTGACCGAACCGAATGCCGGCTCCGATCTCGGCGCCATCCAGACGCGCGCCGAGCCGCACGCCGACGGCAGCTACCGCGTGTTCGGGCAAAAGATTTTCATCACCTACGGCGACCACGACATGGCCGAGAACATCGTCCACCTGGTTTTGGCCCGCCTGCCCGGCGCGCCGGCCGGCGTGCGCGGCATTTCGATGTTCCTGGTGCCGAAGTTCCTGGTCAATGAAGACGGCACGCTGGGCGCGCTCAATGACATGCACTGCATCTCGGTCGAACACAAGCTGGGTATCCACGGCAGTCCGACCTGCATCATGAGCTACGGCGATGCCGACGGCGCGGTCGGCTATCTGGTCGGCGAACCGGGTCGCGGTCTCGAATACATGTTCGTGATGGTCAACGAAAGCCGCTTCAACGTCGGCCTGCAAGGCATCGCCCTCGGCGATCGCGCCTACCAGAAGGCGCTGGCCTACGCGCGCGAGCGTATCCAAGGCCGCGACGCCATCACCGGCGAACCGAACGTGCCCATCATCCGCCACCCGGACGTCAAGCGCATGCTGCTGCAGATGCGCGCCAGTGTCATGGCGACGCGCATGCTCGCCTATGTCGCCGCCGGCTGGTTCGACAAGGCCAAGCAGCACCCGGACAATGCGCTTGCCGAGCGTTGCCGCAGCTTGGTGGATTTGCTGATGCCGGTGGTGAAGGCATGGAGCACCGAGACCGGGATCGAAGTCGCCGATCTCGGCATCCAGATTCACGGCGGCATGGGTTTCGTGGAGGAAACCGGGGTGGCCCAATACCTGCGCGACGTACGCATCACCAGCATTTACGAGGGCACGACCGGAATTCAGGCGAACGACCTGCTGAGCCGCAAGCTGCTGCGGGATCAAGCGGCGGCGTTGCGCGCGTTGATCGGAGAGATCCGTGCGACGGCAAACGCCGCCACGGAAGATGCGTCCATCGCGGAACTCGGCGCGAGCCTGGAGCAGATGAGCGGCGTACTGGAAAGTGCCGCCGATTGGATCATCGCGTGCGGCAAGGACTCGCTCGGCGCGGCGCTTGCCGGCGGCGTGCCGTTCTTGCGCCTGCTCGGCCTGACTTGCGGCGCATGGCAAATGACGCGCGCGGCGCTGGCGGCGCAGCGGCAACTGCGGGAAGGGCCGGCAGACCCGGCATATTTGCGCGGGATCATCGAGCTGGCGCGCTTTTACTTCAGCCACCTGGCGCCGCAGGCATCAGCCCATGCGCATACCATCATGCATGGCGGAAAGATCGTTGCCGGCTATCCCGACACGGCCTGGTAGACGCCGGGTGCGCGGATCGGCCTGGCCGCTGCCGCGCTTGGCGAGAGCCGAAACCGGTGCGTGCGGACGACGCCGGGACGGCTGGTGATTCGCTTACGGGAAAATCGCGTCGATCGCCGTGGCGTGTTCCAGGTTGCGAATCAGATGCAGCACGTCATGCCCTTGGCCGGCGCCTAGATAGGGGCCGGCCAGCCCGTCGAACTTCTGTTCGAGCTCCTCTGGCGTCGGGAAATTGTCGGCTTCGCCCTTCGGGCTGTCGACCCGTTGTTGCAGCGTGCGGCCGTTGGACAGGCGTATCCGGACGTTGGCGCCGAAGCGCGCCGGGAACAGCGCCTCGATTTCGGCATCGGCTTCGACTTCGATTTTTTGCATCAGTGCCGCCACCGTCGGATCGCCGATCCGGCGCGCATAGCTGTCCCACACCAGTTGGCCGTCCAGCAAGGCCACCGCCGCCGTGAACGGCATCGA
>DATJCV010000280.1:0-11006 GCA_035497775.1 Burkholderiaceae bacterium
AAGCCGGCGAGCAAAAATTCCTTGCTCATCCAGCGCTTGCTACCGTCGCTGGCCAGGTGGACGTTGCAGTCGCCTTCCGAGAAATTGTCGTACACGGCCACCGCCGCCAGCACGCCATCGCGCTCCAGGCCAATCGTGTAGGCGTCGCGCCGGAAGCTGGCGATGCCGATCCGCTCTGCCGCCCAAGGCAGCAAGCGCGGCTCGTCGCCGTAGATCAGCCTGGCAGCCATGGTCGCACTTCCCCTGTGTGGTATGAAATTAGTACCATTATAGCGGTAACAAAACCATTCGGATACCTGCCTCAATCGTGAGTGATAGCTAAAATCAATCGGGCCTCTTCAGGCTTTCAACAGTTTGGCCAAGGCGCCATAGATTGCGGCGACATCGGCCTGTAGCGCATTGAACTCGGCCTGGGTCGGCGCGGCAGCAACCGGGCGCGACTGCGGCGACGCGGCCAACGTGCTCAATTCGCCGCGCCGCACCGCGGAGTGTGGCTTACCGGCCGCGCCGCGCTCGCCGGTCAGGATTTCCAGCCGCTCGACCACGCGACCGTAATCGCGCCCGAGCCGCGCATCTGGCGCGCTGCTGCGGCTTACCCCATCGCCCCGTGCCATGCGCTCTCCTTAAAACCCGTTCAATTCCCGCGGCGTGCCGGCCAGCGCGATCTGCGCGATCTCGGCGGTGCCGTTGACCGTCACTTCCCAGGCGTGCGCCTTTTGCACCGCGGGCAGCCGAACTACGCGGTTGACTTCGGTGACGTTGGCAACCAGCACGCTATCCGCATACACATTGACCGACGTGAACTGCGCTTCCTGCAGCCGCTCCAGTTGATCGCCGTTGACCGGATGCACGTTGAACGCGGCGCCATTGATTTCACCGCCGATGCTGGGCTGCGCGAAGGTGATGGCGTTGCGCGCCGCCGCCGCCTCGCGTTCGGCCTCGCGCGCCACGATTTGCTCCGGCGTCAGTTTATCGTTGGCGTCGATCTTGATGCAGCCGTAGCTGGATGGCGCCGGCAAGATGAATTGCTTCGAGTGCCAGGTCATGATTTCATTGACTTGGCCGAACGCATCGAATTCGTAGATGCCGACCCCATCCAGCATGTACAGCGCGCCGCTCGGCAAATCGTAGAAGCAGGCTTGCGCGTAACGGCTGGCACGCAAAATGAACGGCATGCTGCCACTCAGATCAATGATGAAGGTGCCGCGGCTCGGCGTGCCATCGGCCTCCAGATATTCGTAAGAGGCGAAATAGCGGCCGTTGAATTGGCCGGCGACAAAGCTGGCCGGGCTGGTCTTCAGCCAGTCATTGCGCGTCATCAGTACATCGGTTGCGACCTTGGCACCGCCGCCACTGGCCACCACCAAGCCGTCGTTCGACGGATACGCCACCGCGTAGCCGAGATCGACCAGCCCGCGCGCATTGATGCACGGCAAGTTCAATTCGAGCTTTTCCTGCTGCATGTTTTCCGGCGCCGAGCCGGCCACCAGGTACGGATTACCCGAGGTCGCCACCACGATCGTAGTGCCATAGGCGCCCAGCGCGACGATCGGGTAATCCATCGTCAGCACATAACTCTCTGGCCACGCATGCGGCCGGTACGGCTCGCAGAAATACAGATCCTTGCCGACAAAGCCGGCCATCATGCCGTTCGGCAGTGAGATCAAGCCGCGCAAGCCATCCGGCGGCGCATTCCATTCGCGCGATGGCAGCACTTCGCCGAGGTCGGGCAGCGCGATGCCATCAATGAAATCGGCCGCGCTGGCGGCACGCTCGGCGATGAAGAACAGATCGGAGCCGGAAGTTTGCCCAGATTGCGAGCGATAGAAGCGTTGCTTGGTGATGTTGCGCCCGGCCGGCGCGGCTTGGATGCCGGACAGCGTGCGCGTCTGCCCAGCTTGCCAGTCTGCTAGATTGGAAATCGCGGACGGCTCCGATTCCTCGCCAAAGTCGGTGACGAATGTATACACGTAGCCGCTGGTTGTCACATTGCCGCTGCCGCTGCCGCCTATCGTCAAGACTGGCGCCGCACTCGGATACGGAACGGCCAGCGGATAGACCGCGCCATCGACGCGCATCTTTGGCGCACCGTCGCCGGTGTAATACAGCCGGTCTTGCGCGACTGGCCCCGGCGCCGCATGGACCACTTTGTCCCAGGCCAGCCAGGTATCGCCATGCTTGTAGATGGTCTGAATGGTGCCGGCATCCAGTCCGGTGACGTTCTGCGCCAGTCGCGCGGCACGCACCGGCGTCAGTGCGCCATTGTCCAGACGCACGTTTTCAGCCCGCTGTGCCGCGCTTTCCGGCAGCAGGCGCGGGATCATACGCGGAATCTCGCCTGAGAACTGCACCAGGTTCAGCGTCGCCATGTCATCTTGCCCCTATCGCACCATACCATATTGTACAGTGGATAGAGCAATCGCAACACTCAGATCGTCACAGCAGAAGGGTGTAGATCGTTTCGGTCTTGCGGTAGCGCAGGAATTCCAGCAGTGGCCCGAAGTCCATATGCATCTTGGTATTGATATACAGCTTTTGCACGCCGCGCTCACGCAAGCCGTCGGCGATCGCGGTAAAGAAGCGTAGCGCCGTCCGCCCGCGCCGGTGCTGCGGCGCGATATACAGCACGTCGTTGAACGCGGTCAGGCTGGTGCGGTAGTGCAGATGCGGCCGCACGATGCCGACGAAGTAGCCGATCAGGTCGCCGTCCTGGCGCGCTGTCAGGATGTGCAGTTGGCCGAGCGCCGCCAGCCGGTCGTATTCGTCCCAATCCGGGTCGAGCGGGATGCTGTCCTTATCGAGCGCGATTTCCTCCCAATGCCGCAACAACAGCGGCCGGATTTCCGTCTTCATTACCGCATACGGCTCGGTCTGGAATTCAATCATCGCGGATGGCCCGGATCAGCAGCGCGCCGAGATCGAATTCCCACGGTTGCGCCGAAAAGTTCCAGTCGCGCGGGTGCCGGTGATGGTGCGCGTGCATCCACTCGCCCGCATTCGGAAGGAGGAATTCCATGAACCACAAGGTTCGAGCGCCGCCCGCGCCGTGGCTCAAGATGCTGTGCATGCCGCCGGCAAACACCGATAGCGCGATCGGCAGCATGAACGCGAAGATGAACAGCTTCCACGACGCCAGCATGCACACCAAGCCGGCCAGCGCGAACATCAGCCCGGAATAGCGGTACGACAGCGCGTGAATCCGGTCGCGCATCAGCCATTTCGCGCGCCGCGAGCGATAGGTCAGGTGTCGCTTGTGATGTAGGCGGAAGAAATAGCGCCAGGTCCGTTCGTGCGGATCGCGCTCGGTATCGGCAAACGCATGGTGGGCCTCATGGTTGGCGACCCATTGCACGGTACTGGTCTGCAGCGAAGCCGAGCCGATCAGCATGAATAGCCAGTGCCACAACCGATGACAGGCAAACGCCCGGTGCGTGAACAGCCGGTGATAGCCGACCGTGATCGTGACCAGGATCAGCATGTAGGAGACGAACGTCGCGCCATACCACCACGCGCTGGCACCCGCCTGCAGCAGCGCGATTGAATCGATCAGCGCAACCAGTCCCGCCCACAGCGCACAAGTTCGCATCAAGACCGTTGTTTTCATCGAAACTCCAGCAAATAGCTATCCGTCACCGCAGCAATGGTTGCCGCGCCCGAGCGCACCCGGATCTGGCACGGCCCGACCAAGCGCTTGTCCGCCACCGCCACCTCGCCTTTGGCCAGGAACAGATTGGCGCCCTGCTCGGCGGCGTGCTGCGTTCCGGCTGGCAGCATCAGGCTGGCGACATCCGGCAGCCGTCCCTGATTGTGCATCTCGGGAATGCACAGCCATTCGGTGTCTTCTGTGAACGTCACTTGCAGTGCGATCGGCTCTGCCGCCACTTGGCCGGCTTCCCGGTTCAGCATGCCGGCGACGCGATCGGGGTAGCGCGCGCCGGTCGCGGCATCGATGTTGGTCGAGCGCCCCTTGAGCATGAAGTAGTAGCCGGGATGGCGCCCCTGCTCGCCGAGTTGCAGCACGCGCTGTTCGCCGGCATCAGCTGCCGCAGTGAACACCACCCAGCCAAATGCGGAATAGGGCTTAAACCGCATGACGCTCTCGCTGCTCCAGAACGCGCTCGATCAGCGCCATCATCTTGGCTTCGGCAAGCTGCTGAGCCAGCGGGTCAACCGCCGGCGGCGGCGCTGGCGGCAACGGCGGCGGCGCCAGGCTGCGCCGCTCGGTGCTCATCGGCCGCCCGATCAGCGGCGCGACGAAGGCCAGGCTGGGCGCAGGCTGCGTCGCCTCAACTGGTGCGGCGAACTGGCGAATGATGTCTTCCAGATCGGCGCGGTTGGCCGGCATCTGGTGCGCGGCCGACAGCAGCGAGATATGCGCCCAGGCGCCATCGGCGAAATCGACGGTGATCGTTTGCTGCGCGGCGTCGAACGCGCGGATCGTATAGTGCAAGGTGTTCATGCCAAGCCTCCTGCGATGGTTCCGTTGTTGATGAAAGAAACTGCGGCGCTGCCCTTGAGCAGATAACGGCCTGCTGCTCCTCCGGCTGCACCTGCCGCGCCGGCCGCGCCACCGAGGCCGCCGCTATAGTTGCCGGATGCGCCAGTGTTGCCGGTGGCGCCATTGTTGCCGGTTGCCCCCGCTGTGCCCCAGCCACCACCGACACCGCCCGTGCCGCCCGTGCCGCCGCTGCCGCCCCTACCGGCATTGGTGCCGCCGGCAGAACCTGCCGCACCTGGCTTGCCGCCGCCGCCGGTTTGATTCGATTGGCCGTAGCCGGTTCCGCGCCCACCCGCGCCACCCGTTCCACCGCCGCCACCGCCGCCGCCGGACGTGTAGATGTTGTAGACGCGCCCGACCTGGTAAGACGCATAGCTGATTGGCGGTCCGGACTTGCCGCCGCCGATGCTGCCGCTGTCCATTAGGCTGCCGCGCCGATAGTCGCCCACAGCGGCCACGTCGCCCGGATAGCCGCTGTAGACAATGCTGCCGCCCCAGACGACAGACAGCGAGCCTTCAGAGTAATACCAATAGTATGTGCTGCCGTTGTAGTAGTAGCCGTCGAGCGCCTGGTAATAGCCTTGCCCACCAGTGCCGCCGGTGCCACCCAAGCCGCCCGATCCGCCGCCACCACCACCAGCCAGAACCTGGCCGCCGGCCTGGTTGATGATCTCGACCGTTTGATTTGGATAATTGGCGCGGATCGCGTCGCCGCCTGGTGCTCCGGCGCTGTAGTAGCCGCCACCGGCGCCGGCGGCGCCCTGGATCGAGCCGGAATTCACGATCTGGATGCGCGAGCCGGCCGGGAATTGGCCGACATCGAGCGCCGCCAGGCTGGTATTGCTGGAGCCGATCACCACGCCGGCATTGATCGCCACCCGCACCGACACCGGCGACGTTGGCGAACCGGCCAGCGCAAACAGGTTCAGGTTGACGGCATTGGCGGCTACGGTCAGGAATATCGTGTGCTGACCATAGGCCGCACGCAGCATCGAGTGCAGGATCACGGCCGCCCCTTAATAGTTGCGGCCGCCGACAAAGCCGTCCCAGGTCGCGCCGCCGTCCATCGTCAGCAACGAAATGTAATCGACCTTGCCGGCTGCCGTGGTCAGCACCGGCACATCGCCACTCGCCCAGCGCACCGATGCCGGCCAGGATGCCGTTCGGCTGCCGCTGGCGTCTTGCTTCAGGCGCAAGTTGATGCCGCAGGCGACATTGGCCGGCACATTGACCAGCGTGAAAGTGCAGTTGGCAGTCAGCGTCAGGTTGAAGTTGTTGGCGGCGGCGCAGTCGATCGCATAGGCCGCCGTGCTGTTGGCCGTTACCGCTTTTTCATTCAGCGGTCCGGCCATGCTGCCGCCTGCTTTCGGCAGCGCTGCCGCAGCGGTCGTGACCGCGCCTTGCGCGAGCGCCTCGATGCGGCTGAATTCGCCGGCAATGGTCGCCGCGGTCAGCCGCAGTTCGATCCGGTCGCCGGCGCCGAATGCCAGCGCCACGGTGTTTTCCTGTGCGCGCTCGATGGTCAGGATGTCGACCTGGCGGTCTGTGACACGGACGATCTCGAAATCGCCGCTGTTTTTTAAGAGCGTGGCTGGGAACCAGTCGCCCGCTTGCAACGAAGGGAAGAGCGCGCCGTCACCCGGCGCCAGGCTAAGCGTCGTCGCGGAGTTGCTGATGTTTCCCGCGAGGCGCGAGATCGCATTGTTGCTGAGTTTGAGTGCCACGATGTTCCCTTATGCATTGTGATCGAACGAGTGCCGCTGGCGAGGCTGCGCCGCTCGTATGTGATCGCAATTGGGAATGCGTGGCGTTCATAGTTGGATGGTACCTGGCGATGTAGATATTATATCAACCAATCACGCTTTCAGTCTGTCCCGACTGGATACGCTGGCTGGATCGGCGGCGGTAGTGATGCGTCGCCAGACGGCGCGGAGATGACCGCGCGCAGCTCGGATCTATAGGAGCGCCAATCGACAGGAACCGGAATGCCATTTTCCGCGCACCGCAGCACGGTTATGTCTGATTTGTCGAGCGCGACCTGTGCCTGACGCTGATGCTCGCGCCATAATGCTTCGGCCGTAGCGGCCGTCGATTTAGCTACCACCTTGCCGTCAGCAACATCAAACCCGCTGATTTCTCCGTTCCTGAATTGCTGATACAAAGCATCTGGAATCAGCAATGCATCGCTGGGCGGATGAGTATAAACAGCGGCAGGATAAACACCGCCAGTTGAAGGCGAAAAACTTGCTGTCATGTTTTGCTCCTAGTTTCCGATCGACAGCCACCCGACATAAGCGCCTGTCCCCTTGTCGATCACGATTAGCGTTTTCGACCTTCCGCGAACGATGGTATGCCGGACTCCCGTATCTGCCTCGGCCGCCGTCGCATAGACCATGAAATTATTTTTTGGATACGCAATTGGCAGCGTGATTTCCAATGCAGTTCCTGGATCGACATTTGGATATGCGCCCCATTGGATGATCAGCCCACCAAGCCACGATGGGAATACTATGTAGCCGTTCTGGTTGGCGCTGATCGCAAACCCGAAGCGAAGTTTTTTCGGTGTTACGATGGTCGCGTCGTCAGTACCGGCATCGGTTTGAACTTGGCTGGCAATCTGCGCGACGCCCCGCGTTGTTTCGGTCGCTTTGGCGCCACCAGATAGCTGCACCAGAAACTTGGTTTCCGTATCGGCGACCACTTCCAGCATCTCTCCGGCTGCCGTGGTGTAGTCGCCGCCTGGAACGACCAAATTGGCACCACTCTTCAGCATCACGGCTCCATCGAAAATCAGCTTTCTCCTGGCGCCAGCCTGCGGCGCATCCGCAAAACCAGTGATCATTGTCGTCCCGGTAACGTGCAGCGCGTTACCGTCGCCATCCCAAATGTTCGGCGTTGCCGCCGACGCCACGCTTTCAGCCATTGCCTCGTTGATGGCGCCAGTCATGGAGCCACCAGCTTTTGGCAGCGCATTGTTGGCCGTGTTGGCTGCGCTATCGGCGGCTCCTTGCGCCGCATCGGCCTTTTCGATTCCAGTGTCGGCGTCGTCTTGCGCCGCATCGACCTTGGCATCAAGCCGCGCCATTTCGGTATTGAATGTACCTGCCGTCAGGCGCAACTCGACGCGATCTCCCGCTACGAATGCCGCCGCGCTGGTGTTTTCGCGCCCGCGAACAATCGTCAGCACATCGGCTGCGCGCGCCGTCACTTCAACGATTTCAAACACGCCATCGGCACGCACGATCGTCGCCGGGAACCATTCTCCTGCCGCCAGCACAGGGAATTTAGCTCCCTCGCCTGGCTGTAGGCTCAAGCTGGTCGCCACTGCCGACAGGCTGGCTGACAAGCTGGCGACCGCGTTATTGGCCAATTTCAATGATGACCCCATTTAGTAATCCTTCACGCGGAGTTTGAATTCGGTTTCTTTGATGCGCCCGCCGGCGGTAGCAATCGTGACCGTGACGACGTAGCTCAATCCGTCCGTGCCGCCGGACAGCCACACCTTCACGATCGGACTGGCGACCCGCACCGAGTCGATCACCAGCGGCGTCACCTCACCGTCGATCGTCGTGGCCGTCGCTACTGCGGTCAGGATTTCGTCGTCATCCGGCAGCCACTTGTCGAAATCGACATCGTAGTCGAGCGTGTCGGCCGGCTGCTTCTGCGCATTTCCCAGCATCACAGGCTCCGGTTGGTGGGCGCGACAGGCACGCGCCGCTGCTCAGCGCGCTGCAGCAACTCCGGCGCCAGCGGCACCGTGAAGGTGCGATTGTCGGCAGCGGCCAGCAGCGAGCGATCACGGATCGATAGGCTGAACGTCGATGGCGTGGCGATCGGATGCGGGATACCGTAGCTGCCGGTCAGCACCAGGTCCGCTGCACCGGCGCCCAGCGCCACGTCCGCAGCTTTGCCTTGTGCCGCCATACGCATGGCAGCGATCGATGCGCCGCGCATGGCGATGCGACCATTGCCGGACGCTGATAGAGCCATACACGCCTTGCCGCGCATCGCCGGGATGATCGTGCCGGAACCGGATGCCAGCATGGATTGCTGCGCGCTGCCTGCGCCAGGCTTTCGCGCATACGCGCGTCCGCTCGCGGCAAGCGTCATCTGCCCCGCGCCGGCGCCCTGCTTGAGTACCAACCCGGCGCCTGTGGTCTGCAGCACCAGCGTCACCTGGCCGCGTCCGTTGTGGCGCGCCCAGCCGTTGATCGCAGTGACGTTGAGAGCGTAGCGCATGGTTACGCCTGGCTTACCGTCAGCGTGTTCACGTCGAACACGAACACGTCTCCAGGCTCCAGCGTGCGCGGCGTATCCAGAGCCGCGTGCGTCAGCATGTTGCCGCCGGTGGCAGCATCATAGGCGGCCCAATGGGTGATGGTGACGTTATCTGCGCCGTTGTTGCTCGGGTAAATTATCTGCTTGGCGTTGCGCGTCAGGCCGTCGACCGGATCGCTCCAGCCGCTGGCGATCGCGCCGCCGACTGCCGCATCCTTGCGCACATAGCCCGGCCAGTCGGCTAGATCGACTTCACCGCCGCCGGCATCGGTCGGGTCGGCCGTGTGCAGCCCGATGTAGATCGCCGTGGCCAGCGGAAACGGCACGCCGCGCAACAGCGCGTTGATGACGTTGGTTTCGGTGTAGTTCGAGGCGGCAGACATGCGTGCTCCCTAAAATGGACTGGAACGGGTGCGGGTCGTGGCGCGCTGCTGCCCACTGCTGCCCTTGGTCGATAGGCTGTCGAGCTTTTGCTGGAACGACGCGAAGAACGCGCTGCCCAGCTCGGCATTGGTGAAACTCTGGTTCGGCATCAGCAAAATGCGGCCGAGCGCGCCGCGAGCGATGGTTTCGCGGTGCTGATCGGCCATGAAGTCCGGCAGTTGATCGGCGTCGTCGGCCGGCTTCAGCCACAGGTACAGCCGCAGATGGCCGGCTTGCACCGGCACCAGGCGCAGCGTGTCCGGCATGATTTGCGTCAGGTAGCGCGGTGCGCCAGTCAGCAGACCCTCCCGCCAACCGCGCTCGCGCTGGTCGAGCCAGGCCGTGGTTTGCTGGGTCAACGGCTGGCCGTCGAAGGTAGCGGACTCGATTTCATGCACCACCGCACCGGCCGGCGCCAGGATCGCGTCGCAGCCATCGAGCGACACATCGAAATCATCTTCGTAGCGCCACAGCCGGGTACGCTCGCAGAATTCGATCGCCGCCTTGCGAATGCCGAAGTACGCGCTCGGGATCGCACAGCCGGGCGCGTACTGCATGATGTCCGGCAGGAAGGCGTCGAGGTCTTTCATACGCTGGTAGTCGGCTGGTTGGGCGAGGCGTTGACTTGCGCCACGGACTGGCCGCCAAGCGCGGCTTCAAACGCTTGGTAATAGGCGCCCGCGATCTGGCCGTTGGCGAACTCGCTATCCTTGCAGTTGGCGCGATAGGCGACGTAGTTGACCACCGGCTCCATGTATTCGGCGCCGATCTGGAACGATCCGGCCTCATCGTCTTCGGCCACGTCGGCCGGCAGCGCGGCATCGATCAATTCGACATTGGCTCCGGCGATGGCTGGCGGATAGACGTAGAACACGGTCGGCAGGCGGTCATCGAACGTGTATTGCTTGATTTCAGCCTTGGCCTTGATGCGGTGCCAGTTCGGATCGGCATCATCCAGCAATTGCCGATCGGTGCGACGCACCGGCCGCCCCGGCGTCACGCCATCGGGGCCGATATTGCGCACCAGATCCAGAAACAGCGCGCCGCCAGCTGGCAGCGTTTGATAAGTCCCAGCCTGCAGCGCATGCACCGAACGACGCGCAAAAGCGGACGGGCGACGGATCAGGATCGCGCCCATCGCCTCGTTTCCCCAGCGGATGCGCTCGGCCACGGACCAGCGAATCCGGCCTGCGTCCAGCAGCAGGTCGTCGGTCCGGGTCAGGATCGAGCGCACGGGGATCGGCATGCTTATTTCTTTTTGGCGGTTGGCTTCGCGGATGGCTTTACCGCGTCGTCGGCGCTCGATTCAGCAGTTGCCGTTGGCGCCGGCTGCTGCGCCACATCTTGCTTGGCCTTGCTGCCGCGATAAATCCGATAGCCTTCCGGGATCGCCAGCAGGCGCTCGATGTGCGCGTCGTCGTCGACGCTCGCGACATGCGCGCCATCGGCTTGCGGCTGGAAATGGTAGAGCGCGGCACCGAGATTGATCTGGGTGCCGCCGTCGCGCTTCAGTACGCATTCAATTTGCATGATCGCCCCTGATAGCGGCGGGAGAGCAACGCCCTGCCCGCCGCGTTGATGTTACTGCTTGATCAGCAGCAGCAAGCCGATCTTGCCCGTGGCCGCCTGCGTGGCGATCGCCGCCTTGATCTTGACGCCGATCGAGCGATCAACGCCGGCCGACGCCAGGCGAAAGCCGGAAGCCAGCGACATGCGCGCGGTGCCGCCGGCCTGGGCGACGTTCGAAGCGGCAAACAATTCGGCGCCGCAGGTGCGCGCACCATCCGTGCTGCCGACTTCGCCCGAC